>DKBI01000267.1 GCA_002451175.1 Betaproteobacteria bacterium UBA6904 | reverse complement strand
CCGCCGCATCGCACATGGACCGCGCCACCGCGGACTACATGGGCATGCTGGCAACGGTGATGAACGCGCTCGCGCTCCAGGACGCGATGCGCCGCGTCAAACTGGTAAGCCGCGTGCAATCGGCGCTGAACATCGAGCAGGTCGTCGAACCCTACATCCGCGGCAAGGCGATCCGCTACCTCGAGGAAGGCAAGATCGTGATTTTCGCGGCCGGCACCGGCAATCCCTTCTTCACGACGGACACGGCGGCCGCGTTGCGCGGCAGCGAGATCGGCGCCGAGATCGTCATCAAGGCGACCAAGGTGGACGGCGTGTACACTGCGGATCCCATGCGCGACGCCGCCGCCCAGCGGTACAGCCGGCTGAGCTTCGACGAGGCCATCGGCCGGCAGCTGAAGGTGATGGACGCGACGGCGCTGACCCTCTGCCGCGACCAGAAACTGCCCGTCAACGTGTGCAATATCTTCAAGCCGGACGCCCTGCGCCGTGTCATCGCCGGAGAGGACGAAGGCACGCTGGTGCACGTCTGAAAGGAACGACCTGCCATGATCATCGCGGAGCTCAAGAAGACCACCGACCAGAAGATGAACAAGACGATCGAGGCGTTCAAGACGGACCTGTCCAAGGTCCGCACCGGACGCGCGCACACCGGCCTCCTCGATCACGTCCACGCGGATTACTACGGCACGCCGACGCCGCTCAACCAGGTCGCCAAGGTGACGCTGCTCGACGCGCGCACGATCGCGGTCACGCCCTTCGAGAAGAAGATGATGCCGGTCATCGAGAAGGCGATTCGCGGCTCGGACCTGGGCCTCAATCCCGCGGCGGCCGGCGACATGATCCGCGTGCCGATGCCGCCGCTGACCGAGGAGCGGCGCAAGGAGCTGATCAAGGTCGTGCGCCACGAGGCCGAGAACGCGCGGGTGGCGGTCCGCAACCTGCGCCGCGACGCCAATCACCACCTGAAGGAGGCGCTGAAGAAGAAGGACGTCTCCGAGAACGACGAGCGCCGCGCGCAGGACGACGTGCAGAAACTCACCGACCAGCACATTGCGGCGATCGACAAGCTCCTGCAGCAGAAGGAAGCCGAACTGCTCGCGGTATGAGGCGCGCGGCGTGATCCACCGCAGCACGACGCAGGCGATTCCCCCGACGGGTGAAGTGCCGCGGCACGTGGCGATCATCATGGACGGCAACGGACGCTGGGCGCGGCAGCGCGGACTGCCGCGTTTCGCGGGGCATCAGCGCGGCGTGGAAGCCGTGCGCCGCATGGTGAAGTCCTGCACGTCGCTGGGCGTGCGCTACCTCACGCTGTTCGCCTTCAGCACCGAGAACTGGCGGCGCCCGGAGGAGGAGGTGACGCTGCTCAAGCAGCTGTTCGCCGCCGCGCTGACCAACGAGGTGCGCAAGCTGCACCGCAACGGCGTGCGCCTGCGCGTCGTCGGAGAGACGGCGCCGTTCGGCGAGCGCATTCAATCGCTCATCGAGGCCGGCGAGCGCCAGACCGCGGAGAACCCCGGGCTGACCCTGACCATCGCGGCCAACTACGGCGGGCGCTGGGACATTCTGCAGGCGTTGCAGCGGCTGTGTGCCGCGCACCCGGACGCGCTGNNTTCCTGCTCTGGCAGCTTGCGTACACCGAGCTGTATTTCACGGAGCTGCTGTGGCCGGATTTCGACGCCGCGGCGCTGGAGGCTGCATTCGCCTGGTATCGCCGTCGCGAGCGCCGTTTCGGGCGGACGACGGAGCAGCTGGGAGAGGCGAAGCTCGGCGACGCCGATGTGCCGGCGAGCGCCGGCGGCGCTGGCTGAGCGCTTGTTCGCGCTACGCGCCCTGACGGCCACCGTCCTGCTGGCGGGACTGGCCGCGGCATTGCTCTGGCTGAACGCTGCCGGGTTCGCCGTGCTGGTCGGCTTGATCGTCGCGCTCGCGGCCTTGGAATGGGGGCGCCTCGCGGGCCTCGGCGTGCGGGGCGCGCGGACCTACGCGCTGGCTTGCGTAGCGGTCTACGCGCTGCTGGCCGCAGCGTTCCATCCGGTGCGATCGGTGCCGACCGGGCTGATCGCGGTCTGGTCGATCGCCTTGCCGTTCTGGCTCGCGGNNAGGCTGCTCGCGCTGTTCGGCATCGTGTGGATTGCAGACACCGCGGCCTATCTCGCGGGGCGCGCCTTTGGCCGCCGGAAGCTGGCCCCGGCCATCAGCCCGGGCAAGACCTGGGAGGGAGTCGCGGGCGGGGTTCTGGCCTGCCTGGGCTACGCCATCATCCTCGCGGCCGTGTGGCCGGAAGTCGGCGGCCGGCTCACCGGGCCCGCGTGGCTTGCCTACCTGGCCGCCGTGTTGCTACTTTGCGCCGTGAGCATCCTCGGAGACCTGTTCGAATCCGCTCTGAAACGCGCCGCTGGCGTCAAGGACAGCGGCGCGCTGCTGCCCGGGCACGGTGGCGTCCTGGACCGCATCGACAGCGCGACGGCGGTGCTGCCCATCGGCGCGCTGCTCCTCGCCTGCGCGGACGCCGCGTGAGCCTGGCGTCCGGCGGCCCGCAGATGCGGCACCTCGCGATCCTCGGCGCCACCGGGTCGATCGGCGCGAGCACGCTCGACGTCGTCGCGCGGCACCCCGAGCGCTACCGCGTGTTCGCGCTGTGCGCGCACACGTCGGCGCCCGCGCTGCTCGCGCTGTGCGAGCGGCACCGGCCGAAATTCGCGGTGCTCTCGGGGATCGTCGAGGATGCGCAGTGGCGGCGGCAGTTTGCGGAGCGCGCGGGATGCGAGCTGCGTTTCGGCGCGCGCGCGCTGGAGGACGTGGCGGCGCACCCGGCGTGCGACACGATCATGGCGGCGATCGTCGGCGCGGCGGGGCTCGCCTCGGCGCTGGCCGCGGCGCGCGCCGGCAAGCGGATCCTGCTGGCCAACAAGGAAGCGCTGGTCATGGCGGGCGAGCTGTTCATGCACGCCGTCCGCGACGCGGGCGCGGTTCTGCTGCCGATCGACAGCGAGCACAACGCCGTGTTCCAGTGCCTGCCGCAGGACGCGTCGGGCGGCGTGCATACGCGGCCGGTGCGTCGCGTCGTGCTGACCGCCTCGGGCGGCCCGTTCCGCGCGGCCCCCCTGGCGCGGCTCGAGGACGTCACGCCCGCGGAAGCCTGCGCGCATCCGAACTGGGTGATGGGGCGCAAGATTTCGGTCGATTCGGCGACCATGATGAACAAGGGGCTCGAGGTCATCGAGGCGCGCTGGCTGTTCGACCTGAGCCCCGATCGCATCGACGTGCTGGTGCATCCCCAGAGCATCGTGCATTCCCTGGTCGAGTACGTCGACGGCTCGGTGCTGGCGCAGCTCTCCAATCCCGACATGCGCGTGCCGATCGCGCATGCGCTCGCCTTCCCCGAGCGCATCGCCTCGGGCGCGCGGCCGCTGGATCTCGGCGCCGTGGGACAGCTCGGGTTCGAGCGCCCGGACGACGCGCGCTTCCCGTGCCTGCCGCTTGCCTACGCGGCGCTGCGCGCGGGCGGCGCGGCGCCCGCGATCCTCAATGCGGCGAACGAGGTCGCGGTGGGGGCCTTTCTCGCCGGCGCGCTGCGCTTCACGCAGATCCCGCGGATCATCGAGGAGACGCTCGGCGCCCTGGGCGCGGCGGCCCTCGACGGGTCTCTCGCGAGCGTGCTCGACGCGGACGCGCGGGCGCGCCAGACCGCGTCGGCGCGGGCGNNTACCTCGTGGCGCGCTGGTGCAAGGTGCGCGTGCTGCGGTTTTCCGTAGGCTTCGGGCGCCCGGTGTGGACCTGGCGCCGCGGTCCGGACGACACGGAGTGGGTCGTCAGCGCGGTGCCGTTCGGCGGGTACGTGAAGATGCTGGACGAACGCGAGGCGCCGGTCGCGGCCGAGGAGCTGCCGCGCGCGTTCAACCGGCAGAGCGTCTGGAGGCGCAGCGCCATCGTCCTGGCGGGGCCGGTTTTCAACTTTCTGTTCGCCATTGCCGTGTACGCCGGACTGTTCGTCTACGGCCTGCCGGAGGCGCGGCCCGTGGTTGCGGAGCCAGCGGCCGGGACGCTGGCGCGCGCCGCGGGATTCCGGACGGGAGACACGGTGCGCGCGATCGACGGCGAGCCGATCGCCACGTGGCAGGAGCTGCGCTGGCGCGTCGTGCAGGGCGCGCTGCAGCGCGAAGTGCTGGACGTCGAGGTGGCGGACGCGCAGGGTGCGCCGTCGGTGCTGACGCTCGATCTGCGCGCCTATCCGGCGGAGGACGTCGAGGGCGATGCGCTCGACCGCGTGGGGTTGCGCCTGTACCGCCCGACGCTCGAGCCGGTGATCGGCAAGATCGTCGCCGGTGGCCCCGCGGAGACCGCCGGGATCCGTGAAGGCGACCGCGTTCTGCGCGCCGGCGACCGTCCGGTCGAGCGCTGGGACGACGTCGTGACCGCGGTGCGCGAGCATCCGGCCAGGCCTTTGCGGCTCGCGCTGCAGCGTGGCGCGGAAACGCTGGCGATCGACGTGGTCCCGGAGGCGGTGGGCTCCGGCGCGCAGCGCTTCGGACGGATCGGCGCCGCGGCGCTCGTGCCGCCCGGGCATCTCGAGCGCGCCATGGTGCGCGTGCAGCACGACCCGCTCACGGCGGTCGGCAAGGCCTGCGCGAAGACCGCCGACATCGCCTGGTTCAGCCTGAAGATGCTCGGGCGCATGCTGCTCGGGCAGGTGTCGTGGAAGAATCTCTCGGGGCCCGTGACGATCGCCGATTACGCCGGGCAGTCCGCGCAGATGGGCTGGATCGCCTATGTCACGTTTCTCGCGCTGATCAGCGTCAGCCTCGGCGTGCTCAACCTGCTGCCGGTCCCGCTGCTCGATGGCGGGCACTTGATGTATTATGCGATCGAAATTTTCAGAGGCAGTCCTGTGTCCGAGCGGGCGATGGAAATCGGGCAGCGCGTCGGTCTCGCGCTGCTGCTGTGTATGATGGCCTTTGCTTTCTACAACGATCTCAATCGCCTGTTTTCGGGCTGACCCATGCGAGCGATGCGAACGCTGAACGCGCTGATCTTCGGCCTCCTGGCGGCGGGCAGCGCGTGGGCGCAGAGCTTCGAGCCGTTCGTCGTGCGCGACATCCGGGTCGAGGGCGTGCAGCGCACCGAGCCGGGGACCGTCTTCAGCTACCTGCCCGTCAAGGTCGGCGAGACGCTGACCGAGGACAAGGCCCAGCAGGCGATCCGCGCGCTGTTCGCGACCGGCTTCTTCCGGGACGTGCGCCTCGAGGTCGAGAAGGACGTGCTCGTCGTGCTCGTCGACGAGCGGCCCGCGATCGCGCAGGTGGATTTCTCCGGCGTCAAGGAATTCGAAAACGACGCGCTGCGCAAGGTGCTGCGCGAGCTGGGCCTCGCCGAGGGGCGCATCTTCGACCGCAGCGCGCTGGAGGTCGCCGAGCAGGAATTGAAGCGCCAGTACCTGTCGCGCGGCCTGTACAGCGCCGAGGTGCAGACGACGGTGACGCCGCTGGAGCGCAACCGCGTCGGCATCAACTTCGCGGTGAAGGAGGGCGAGAATTCCAAGATCCGCAAGATCAACCTCGTCGGCGTGCAGGCCTTCGCCGAGAGCGACCTGCTGGACCTGTTCTCGCTCCGGCCGCCGAACTGGATCAGCTGGTACACGAAGAACGACCAGTACTCCAAGCAGAAGCTGACGGCGGACCTCGAGACGCTGCGCTCGCATTACCTCAACCGCGGCTTCCTCGACTTCAACATCGACTCGTCGCTGGTGTCGATCACCCCCGACAAGCGGGACATCTACATCACGATCAGCGTCTCGGAGGGCGAGCGCTACACGGTGTCCGACGTGCAGCTCGCCGGGCAGATGCCGGTGCCGAGGGAGGTGCTGGAGCCGCTGGTGCGCGTCAAGCCGGGCGAGGTGTATTCGCGCGAGCGCGTCAACGAGAGCGTCAAGGCGATCAACGACCGGCTGGGCAACGAGGGGTACGCGTTCGCCAATGCGAATCCGGCGCCCGACGTGGACCGCGCGAAGCGCACGGTGGCGTTCACGATCTTCATCGACCCGGGGCGCCGCGTGTACGTGCGGCGCATCAACGTGGCGGGCAACACGCGCACGCGGGACGAGGTGGTGCGGCGCGAGATGCGGCAGCTCGAGGGCGGCTACTACGACGCCTCCAAGATCCAGACGTCGAAGCAGCGCATCGACCGCACGCAGTACTTCAAGGACGTCAACGTGGAGACATCGCCGGTCGCCGGGACCACGGACCAGGTCGACGTCAACTTCACGGTCGAGGAGAAGCCCACCGGAGCGCTGCTGTTCGGCGCCGGCTTTTCCAGCGTCGACAAGTTCGTCGTCTCGGGCTCGGTGTCGCAGGCGAACGTGTTCGGCAGCGGCAAGTTCATCTCGGCCCAGATCAACAGCGGCAAGGTCAACCAGACGTACGCGCTGTCGTATCTCAATCCCTACTACACCGTGGACGGCGTGAGCCAGGGATTCGACGTCTACAAGCGCACCACCGACGCCTCGAGCCTGTCGGTCGGCGCCTACGTCACGCGCTCGGTCGGCGGCGGCGTGAAGTTCGGCTACCCGATCGCCGAGCAGACGAGCATGAGCTTCGGCCTGAGCGCGGAAAACGTGGACCTGGAGACGTTTTCGACCAGCCCGCCCTCGTACCTCAACTTCGTCAACCTGTACGGCAGCACGTACGCCTATGCGACGGGAACGATCGGCATGGCGCGCGACCGGCGCGACAGCGCGATCCTGACGACCCAGGGCACGTATTCGCTGCTGACGACGGAGGTCTCCGGCGGCGATCTGCAGTTCTACCGGGTCGGCCTGCTGCACCAGTGGTATCGCCCGCTGACGCGCAAGCTCACGTTCGCGGTCAACGCGGATCTCGGTTTTGCGCGGCGCATCGGCAGCAAGCCGGTGCCCTTCTTCAAGAATTACTACGCCGGCGGACCGGGATCGGTCCGCGGCTATCAGCCGTACTCGCTCGGACCGCAGGACGTGTTCGGCAACTCGCTCGGCGGGACGCGCAAGATCGTGGGCAACGCCGAACTGCAGTTCCCGATGCCCGGCGGCGGGCTCGACAAGTCCCTGCGCCTGGCCGTCTTCCTCGACGGCGGCCAGGTCTACGCCGCCCAGGATTCGATCGACCCCGGGGAACTGCGCTTCTCCACCGGGCTGGCGCTGTCCTGGTCGTCGCCGTTCGGGCCGCTCAAATTGTCCCTGGCGCAGCCCCTGAACGAGAAGAAGGGGATCGACCGGGTGCAGCGGTTACAATTCACTTTTGGCACCGGATTCTGACCTTGAACCTCTCTGAATGCAGATTGCGCTGGTCGCTCGCCGCCGTGCTGGCCCTGGCGCTGGGCGGATTGGCGGCGCCGGCCGTGGCGCAGAGCAAGTTTGGCTTCGTCAACACGGAACGCATCATGCGCGATTCCGTGCCGGCGCAGCGCGCGCAGAAGAAGCTCGAGGCCGAGTTCAGCAAGCGCGACCAGGAGCTGACGCGCCTCGCGGACCAGCTCAAGCGGGGCCAGGAGGATCTGGAGAAGAACGCGGTCACGCTGGGCGAGGGCCAGCGGCGCGCCAAGGAGCGGGAACTCAGCGACCTCGACCGGGACTTCCAACGCAAGCGGCGCGAGTTCCAGGAGGATCTCAACCAGCGGCGCAACGAAGAACTCGCGCAGGTGCTGGAGCAGGCGAACCGCGCGATCCGGCAGCTGGCCGAACGCGAGGGCTACGACATCATCTTCCAGGACGCGGTGTACGCGAACCCGCGCATCGACATCACCGACAAGGTGGTCAAGGCCCTGGAGGCCAAGCCCCCCGCGCGATGACATGGCGTTCACGCTCGCCGAGATCGCCGCGCGCTTCGGTGGTCGGACCGTCGGCGAACCCGGGATCCTGATCCGGCAGGTCGGGACGCTGGCGAGGGCCGGCGAGGGCGAGATCGCGTTTCTCGCCAACCCCAGGTACCGCCCCCAGCTCGCCTCGACCCGCGCCTCGGCGGTGATCGTGGGCCCCGACGCGGAGTCCCTGACGGCGCTGCCGCGCATCGTCTGCGACCAGCCCTATGTGTACTTCGCCCGCGTGGCGCAGCTGCTGAATCCTGCCGCCGTCGCGCGCGGCGGCGTGCACGCGCAGGCGAGCGTCGCGCCCGATGCGCAGGTGGATGACAGCGCGCGCATCGATGCGGGCGCAATCGTCGAGGCCGGCGCGATCATCGGCCGGGCCTGCTGGATCGGCGCCGGCAGCGTGATCGGCGGCGGGGTGGTTCTCGGCGAGGGCTGCCGCATCCATGCTTCGGTCGTGATTTACGCGGGCTGCCGCGTCGGCGCGCGCGCCATCATCCACTCCGGTGCGGTGATCGGCGCCGATGGCTTCGGCTTCGCGCGCGACGGCGAGCGCTGGATCAAGATCCCGCAGATCGGCCGTGTCGTGATCGGCGACGACGTCGAAATCGGTGCCGGCACGACCATCGACCGCGGTGCCATCGACGACACGGTGATCGAGGACGGCGTCAAGCTCGACAACCAGATCCAGATCGGCCACAACTGCCATGTCGGCGCGCACACGGCAATGGCCGGGTTCTCCGGGCTGGCGGGCAGCGTGCGCCTGGGCCGCCGTTGCACGCTCGGCGCCGGGGCCATGGTGCTCGGCCATCTCTCGGTCTGCGACGACACGCAGATCTCTGCGGACACGGTCGTCTCGCGCTCCATCGAGCGGCCCGGGACCTACACGGGAATGTTCCCGTTTTCGGACCATCGCGCGTGGGGGCGCAACACGGCGGTGGTGCGTCATCTCGCGGAGCTGGTGGAGCGCGTGCGCCGGCTCGAGCGGCAATTGCAGGAAAAGGAAACGAAGCATGGCTGACATGGACATCTACGACGTATTGAAAAAGCTCCCGCAGCGCTACCCGCTGCTGCTCGTGGATCGCATTCTGGAATGCGAGCCGGGCAAGCGCATCCTCGCGCTGAAGAACGTGTCGGCCAACGAGCCGTATTTCCAAGGCCATTTTCCCGGGCGCCCCATCATGCCCGGCGTGCTGATTCTCGAGTCCATGGCGCAGGCGGCCTGCGTGCTCGCCATCCGCACGCTCGGCGACGAGGTGGATCCGAATATCGTCTACTACTATGCGGGCGTGGACAATGCCCGCTTCAAGCGGCCCGTCGTCCCGGGCGACCGGCTCGAGGTGGAGGCGGCGCTCGTCGCGCGCAAGCGCGGGTTGTGGAAGTTCGCGTGCACCGCGCGCGTCGATGGCCACGTGACGACCGAGGCCGAGGTGCTGTGCACGAGCCGGCCGCTGGAGAAGACCGGGGCATGATCCACCGAACGGCCGTGATCCATCCGGGCGCGCAGATCGCGCCGGACGCGACGGTGGGCGCCTTTGCGGTGATCGGCGAGCACGTCGTGATCGGGGAGGAGTGCTCGATCGGGCCGCACGTCGTCATCGAGGGGCACACCCGCATCGGTCGCGGCAACCGCGTCTTTCCGTTCTGCTCGATCGGCGCGGAACCGCAGGACATGAAGTATCGGGGCGAGCCGACGCGCGTGGAGATCGGCGACCGCAACACGATCCGCGAATTCGCGACGATCAACTGCGGCACCGCGGGCGACGCCGGCGTGACGCGTCTCGGCGACGACAACCTGATCATGGCCTACGTCCACCTCGCGCACGACTGCCAGGTCGGCAGCCATACCGTCTTCGCGAACCTGGCGCAGATCGCCGGGCACGTGACGGTCGGCGACTGGGCGATCCTCGGCGGCGGCACCTCGGCGCATCAGTTCGTGCACATCGGGGCGCACAGCTACACCGGCATGTACACCTACCTGGATCGGGATCTGCCGCCTTACGTGAAGGCGGCCGGGCACATGGCGAAGCCCTATGGCATCAACGGCACGGGACTCAGCCGGCGCGGCTTTGCCGCCGAAACGGTCGCGGCGCTGAAGCGGGCCTATCGGACCGTCTTCCGCTCCGGCAAGCCGCACGAGGAGATCCTTCGCGAGCTGGCCGAGCAGGCCGCCGCCTGCGCCGAGGTGCGCGCGTTCGCGGAGTTCATCGAGAAGTCGCCGCGCGGCATCATCCGCTAGTGTCCTCTTCCGCGGTGCATATCGCGATGGTCGCCGGCGAGGCGTCCGGCGACCAGCTCGGCGGCCACCTCATGGCGGCGCTCAAGGCGCGCCGGCCCGGCCTGCGCTTCTCCGGCATCGGCGGTCCGCGCATGATCGCGCAGGGCCTCGAGTCGCTGTATTCCATCGAGCAACTCTCGGTCCGCGGCTACGTCGAAGTGCTGCGCCGCTACCGGTCGATCGCGGCGATGCGACGCGAACTCGTGCAGCGCCTGATCGAGGAGCGGCCGGCGCTGTTCATCGGCATCGATTCGTCCGATTTCAATCTCGACATCGAGCGCCGCCTGAAGGACGCCGGCATTCCGTCGGTGCACTACGTCAGCCCGGCGATCTGGGCCTGGCGCGGCTGGCGGCTGCAGCGCATCGCGCGCTCGGTCACGCATCTGCTCGCGCTGTTTCCGTTCGAGCCGGCGCTCTACGCGCAGACGGGCGTCGGCGTCACCTACGTCGGTCATCCGCTGGCGGACATGATCCCGCTCGAGCTCGACAAGGCGCAGGCGCGGGCGCAATTGCGGCTGCCGCCGGGCCGGCCCCTCGTCGCGGTGCTGCCGGGCAGCCGGAAATCCGAGGTCGACTACATGGGCGACGTGTTCGTGCGCGCCGCGCTGCTGCTGCAGCAGCGGGTGCCCGAGGTGCACTTCGTCTGCCCGACCGCGACGCGCGAGACGCGCGCGCAGCTGGAGGCCGTCTGGTACCGGCACGCCAGCGACCCGTTGCCGGTCACGCTGCTGTTCGGCCATTCGCACGAGGCGCTGGCGGCGGCCGACGTTGCGCTCGTGGCGAGCGGCACGGCGACGCTGGAGGCGGCGCTCATCAAGACGCCGATGGTGATCGCCTACCGGCAGGCGCAGGTCACGTGGGCGCTGATGCGCCGCATGAGCTACGTGTCGAGCATCGGGCTGCCCAACCTGCTCGCGGGGGAGGCGTTCATTCCGGAATTCGTGCAGGGTCGCGCGACCGCGGAGGCGCTGGCCGAGGCGCTCGGGACGCTGCTCGCCGACGGGGATGCGCAGCGCCGGCAGATCGAGCGGTTTCGCGTCATCCACACGACGCTGCGGCAGGACACGGCGCGGAAGGCCGCCGATGCCGTGCTGCGCGTGCTGGAGTCTGCCGGCGCATGATCGTCTGCGGCGTCGACGAGGCGGGCCGCGGCCCGATCGCCGGGCCCGTGTTCGCCGCCGCCGTCGTGCTGGATCCTGGCCAGCCGATCGACGGGCTGGCCGATTCCAAGCGGCTCAGCCCGGCGCGCCGCGAACGCCTCGCTGGCGCGATACGCGTGCGGGCGAGGGCCTGGCACGTGGCGTCGGCGAGCGTCGAGGAAATCGACCGGCTGAACATCCTTCAGGCGAGTCTGCTGGCCATGCGGCGCGCGGTGCAAGGGCTTGCCGTGGCGCCCGACGAAGTCCTCGTCGACGGCCTGCATTGCCCGGCGCTCAGCGGCCGCGTGCGCGCGATCGTCGATGGCGACCGGTTGCATCCCGCGATTTCGGCCGCCTCGATTCTCGCCAAGACCTCACGCGACGCCGAGATGCTCCGTTTGCATGCGCGCTATCCGCACTACGCACTCGACCGCCACAAGGGCTATCCGACGCGCGAGCACGTGGCGCTCCTGGAACGCTTCGGCGCGAGCGAGATCCACCGGCGCTCGTTCGCGCCGGTCAGGCAGCGGATCGCGCGCGGCTGATCGCCGCGAGCAGCGCACGGGCCTCGCTGCAGGGCGCGACGCTCGCGCGCAATCCGCGAATCCGCCGCCGGAGCCGCCGATAGAAATCCCGGTCGCTTGCCGCGCGCTGCAGCAGCCGCGCCAGCTCGCGTTCACTCCCGACGCGGAAATAGGCGGGATAGTCCCGGCCCAGCAACCCGAGGTTGCCCGGAATCCGCGACGCGATGATCGGCACGCCGATGCGGATCGCCTCGGAGACCACGTTGGCGCCGCCCTCCATCCGCGAGCTGATCACCATGGCGTGGCTCGAGGCGAGCCAGCGCAATGCGCGGTGGTGCGGCAAGCCGCCGAGCCAGACGTAGCGCGCGTCGCGGCGCATGGCCGCGCGCGCCGCGGCGCCGAGCCGCGGGTCGAGCGCGTCGCCCAGCTGGAGGATCTCGATGGGCAGATCGCGCGGCAGGTGCGCAAGCGCCGCCGCCGCGCGCAGCGGGTCCTTTTCCTCCCGCAGATGGCCGATGACGCAGAACCGAACGCCGCGGCGCACGGGAGCGTGCCGCAGGCGCGTCGCGCAGGACTGGATTACGACGCTGGCCTTCTCGCGCAGGCGCCCGGGCAGCGCCTCGACCGCCTGCGCCTGCAGGACGATGAACGCGTGTGCCATCCGGAGCGATTCACGCGCCTGCGCCGATTCACGGAGGTCGCGATAGAGGTCGGTGCCGGTGAGCGCGAGCACCAGCGGACGCGACGGATGCNNCAAGCGATTAGACTCGGTACCCGGAATGACGGACGACCTCATCGACGCGCTGCACGCGGCACGCGAGCGCACGCGCCGCCTCGCTGCCGATTTGCAGGGCGCGCGCGAATTCGGGCCGCGGCTCGGGATCGTCAATCCGCCGCGCTGGGAACTCGGCCATGTCGCGTGGTTTCAGGAATATTGGTGCCTTCGCCGCGTCGAGGCCGACCGTTTCTCGGCGCAGCGCAGCGCATCGATTCTGCCCGACGCCGATCGGCTCTACAACTCGGCGGCGGTGCCTCACGGCGCGCGCTGGTCGCTGCCGCTGCCGGATTTCGCCGCCACGCTGCGCTACGCCGACGCCGTGCTGGCGCGCGTTGCCGAGCGCCTGGACGCGGCGCCCACGGAAGACGATGCGTACTTCGCGGCGCTCGCCCTGCGCCACGAGGACATGCACGCCGAGGCGTTCCACTACACGCGGCAGACGCTCGGCTACGAGGCGCCCGCGCTGAGCGCGGGCGAGCCTCCGCAAGGCGCGCCGCTGCACGGCGACGCCGAGGTGTCCGGCGGCCGCTTCACCGTCGGGTCGACGCCGGGCAGCGGCTTTCTGTTCGACAACGAGAAGTGGGCGCACGAAGTCAGCGTCGCGCCGTTTCGCATGGCGCGCAACGCCGTCACCAACGCCGAGTATCTCGGCTTCGTCGAGGCGGGCGGCTACGCGCGCCGCGAATTCTGGAGCGAGGACGGCTGGCGCTGGCTCGGGACGGTGGCGCGGCGGGCGCCGCCGCACTGGATGCGCCGCGAGGGCGCCTGGCAGGTCCGGCGCTTCGACGAGTGGGCGCCGCTCGCCGTGGCCGAACCGGTGATGCACGTCGGCTGGTTCGAGGCGGACGCGTTCTGCCGCTACGCTCGCCGGCGCCTGCCGACCGAGGCCGAGTGNNTTCGCCGCCTGCTGGGACCCCGTCGCGCGCCGGAAGCGCCGCCATCCCTGGGGCGACGAGCCGTGGACGGCGGAGCGCGCGTGTCTGTCGCACGTCGCGCCGGCCGACGTGCAGGCCTATCCGCAGGGCGACAGTCCCTGGGGCATTCGGCAGATGATCGGCAATCTCTGGGAGTGGACGGCCAGCACCTTCCTGCCGTACCCCGGGTTCTCCCGCGACCCCTACCAGGAATATTCCGAGCCGTGGTTCGGCACGCACAAGGTGCTGCGCGGCGGCGCGTTCGCCACGTCGCCGCGGATCGGTTACGCGCAGTATCGGAATTTCTTCACGCCGGATCGCGCCGACGTGTTCGCGGGATTCCGCACCTGCGCGCTGGAGCGGCCGTGAGCGTCATCCGGTCGCGCGACAATCCGCGCGTGCGCCGCTGGCAGAAGCTCGCGAATTCCGGCCGGGCACGCCGCGCCGAGGGGCGCACCCTGCTCGAGGGAACGCATCTCGTCGCCGCAGCCCTCGACGCGGGCGCGACGCTCGAGGCCCTGATCGTCGCGGAGGAGCAGCAGGCGCGGCCGGAGATCGCGGAACTCGTGCGGCGCCACGGGCAGGCGCCCGTGGTGCTGGCGGAGGCCATCTTCGCCCGGCTGGTGACGACCGACACGCCGGCCGGCGTCGCGGCGGAATTCGCCATCCCCAGGCGCGAACCGGAGCTTCGCGCGTCCTGCGTGTTCCTCGACGGGGTCCAGGATGCGGGCAACGTCGGCACGCTGCTGCGGAGCGCCGCGGCATTCGGCATCGGCGACGTCGTTCTCGGGGTCGGCTGCGCCGATGCGTGGTCGCCCAAGGTGCTGCGCGCCGGCATGGGCGCGCACTTCGGCCTGCGCCTGGCGACGGGCGCAGACCTCGAGCAGGCCGTCGGGCGATTCGCCGGAACGCTGGCCTGCACCGTGGTGCGCGATGGGCTGCCGGTCGGCGAAGCCGATCTCACGGGACCCATCGGCTGGTTGTTCGGCGCCGAGGGGCAGGGCGTGAGCGCCGCGCTGGCGAGGCGCGCCGGGCTGCGCGTCACGATCCCGATGCCGGGCGGCGCCGAGTCGCTGAACGTCGCGGCGGCGGCCGCCATCTGCTTCTACGAACGCGCGCGCCAGCTCAGTAGACCTGCCGCTCGATCTTGAGCTCGCGCAGGATCGTCGTCGCGATTTCCTCGATCGACTTGGTGGTCGAGTTGATCCAGCGGATGCCGGCGCCGCGCATCAGGGTCTCGGCGCGGTCGACTTCGTAGCGGCAGTTCTCGAGGTCCGAGTACGAACTGTTCGGGCGGCGCTCCTGGCGGATCTCCCGCAGCCGCTCCGGGGCGATCGTGAGCCCGTACAGCCGCCCCCGGTAGCCCTGCAGCACGCCGGGCAGCTTCATGCGCGAGAAGTCCTCCGGAATGAGCGGGTAGTTGGCCGCCTTGACGCCGAACTGCAGCGCGAGATAGAGGCACGTCGGCGTCTTGCCGCTGCGCGAGACGCCCACCAGGATCACGTCGGCCAGCTCGAGCTCGCGGTGCGTCGCGCCGTCGTCGTGCGCAAGCGCGAAATTCACCGCCTCGATCCGGTTCTGGTACTGGTTCTTGTCGCGCGCCGCGTGCGAGTGGCCCACCGTATGCGTCGACTTCACGCCCAGCCCGGCCTCGAGCGGATCGATGAAGGTCTCGAAGAAGTCGAGGAACAGCGCGTTCGCGCGCCGCACCACCGCGCGCGCCTCGGCGTTGACCAGCGTCGAGAAGACGATCGGCTGGCCGTTGCCGCCGCCGGCTTCGAGCTCGATGCGCTCGCGGCACTCCTCGGCCTTCGGCACGCTGTCGACGAACGGCAGCGTGACCTGGTTGAAGACGACGCCCTCGAACTGCGTCAGCAGGCTGTGCCCGAGCATTTGCGCGGTGATGCCGGTGCCGTCGGACACGAAGAACACGGTGCGGCGCTGCGTCATGCGGATAAAATAAAGCGTTTGGCGGCCACCGGCAAATCTCGAGGAGCGGCAAGCAATGCATGTAGCCTGGCTGAAGGATCTGCGGCTGGCCCACCTGGACCAGGTCGGCGGAAAGAATGCGTCGCTGGGCGAAATGATCGGCGGCCTGGCGGCGGCCGGGATCCAGGTGCCCGGCGGCTTTGCCACGACCGCGCAGGCTTACCGCGATTTCCTCAGGGAGAACGACCTCGAAAAGCGCATCGCGGAGCGGCTGCGCACGCTCGATCCGGGCGACGTGACGGCGCTCGCCCAGTGCGGGGCGGAGATCCGTGACTGGGTCGGCAAGGGCAAATTTCCAGCGCCACTTGTCGATGCAATAACATCGTATTATCAGCAGCTTGAGTCTGAAAGCGGAAGTGAAGTCTCATTCGCGGTGCGCTCCTCCGCGACCGCGGAGGACCTGCCCGATGCCTCCTTTGCNNCACGGGTTCGAGCACGCCGAGGTGGCCCTGTCGGCGGCCGTGCAGCGCATGGTGCGCAGCGACCGGGGATCGAGCGGCGTGATGTTCACCCTGGATACCGAGTCCGGCTTCCGCGACGTCGTGTTCATCACGTCGTCCTGGGGCCTGGGCGAGATGGTCGTCCAAGGGGCCGTCAATCCGGACGAGTTCTACGTCCACAAGCCGATGCTCGCGCAGGGGCGCCCGGCCATCGTGCGCCGCAGCCTCGGCACCAAGCTGCACAAGATGGTGTTCGCGGACGCCACGGTCGCCGGACGCTCGACGCGCACGCTCGACGTTGCCGATGCGGACTGCGCGCGCTTCTCCCTCTCGGACGACGAGGTTCTGGAGCTCGCCCGCATGGCGTGCACCATCGAGCAGCACTACGGCCGGCCGATGGACATCGAATGGGGGCGCGACGGCCTCGACGGCCGGCTCTACATCCTGCAGGCGCGCCCCGAGACCGTGAAGTCGCGGCCGCGCAGCGAGGGCGAGACGCGTTACCGCCTGAAGTCCACCGGCAAGGTGGTGACGAGCGGCCGCGCGATCGGCCACAAGATCGGCGCCGGCGCCGTGCGCAACGTCGCCGACGCTTCCGCCATGTCGAGCGTGCGCGAGGGCGACGTGCTGGTCACGGACATGACCGATCCCAACTGGGAGCCGGTCATGAAGCGGGCGAGCGCCATCGTCACGAATCGCGGCGGCCGCACCTGCCACGCGGCGATCATCGCGCGCGAGCTGGGCATCCCCGCCGTGGTGGGCTGCGGCGACGCGACCGAGGTGCTGAAGGACGGCGAGTCGGTCACCGTCTCCTGCGCGGAGGGCGACACCGGCAACGTCTACGCGGGCCTGCTGCCCTTCGAGGTCCTGTCGGAGGAGCGCGGCGAGCTGCCGCCCATCGCGGTGAAGATCGCCATGAACGTCGGCAACCCGCAGCTGGCCTTCAGTTTCGCCCAGCTGCCCAACGCCGGCGTCGGCCTCGCGCGGCTCGAGTTCATCATCAACAACGAGATCGGCGTCCATCCGAAGGCCTGCATCGAATACCCGGACCTGCCGCAGCCGCTGCGCGACGCGGTGGCGAAGGCGGCGCGCGGCTACGCGGATCCGCAGAGCTTCTTCCGCGAGAAGATGGTCGAAGGCGTGGCGACGATCGCCGCGGCGTTCTGGCCCAAGCCGGTGATCGTGCGCCTGTCGGACTTCAAGTCGAACGAATACAAGAAACTGGTCGGCGGCGAGCGCTACGAGCCCGACGAGGAAAATCCGATGCTCGGCTTCCGCGGCGCCTCGCGCTACATCGCGCCCGACTTCCGCGCCTGCTTCGAGCTGGAGTGCGCTGCGATGCGCAAGGTGCGCGACGTCCTCGGGTTCACCAACGTCGAGCTGATGGTGCCCTTCGTGCGCACCGTCGAGGAGGCGCGCAAGGTGGTCGAGCTGCTCGCCGGGAACGGCCTGCAGCGCGGCGTCAACGGGCTGCGGCTGGTGATGATGTGCGAGCTGCCCTCCAACGCGATTCTCGCCGACGCGTTCCTCGAGCACTTCGACGGCTTTTCCATCGGCTCCAACGACCTCACGCAGCTCACGCTGGGACTGGACCGCGACTCCGGGCTGGTGGCGGACCTCTTCGACGAGCGCGACGCCGCGGTGAAGGCGATGCTGGCGCTCGCCATCCGCGCCTGCCGCAAGCAGGGCAAGTACGTCGGCATCTGCGGGCAGGGGCCTTCGGACCATCCCGACCTCGCGCGCTGGCTGATGGACCAGGGCATCGCCAGCCTGTCGCTGAATCCGGACACCGTCGTCGCCACCTGGATCGCGCTCGCCGGGCCGGGGGACGGCGGCACGGCGCGGCGCTCAGCGGCTGCGTAGCACGCGTTGCTTCTCGCGCTGCCATTCCCGCTCGCGCTCGGCCTCGCGCTTGTCGTGCTTGAGCTTGCCGCGCGCCAGCGCGATCTCCGCCTTGATGCGACCCTTGGTGAAGTGCAGGTCGAGCGGAATCAGCGCGTAGCCGCGCTGCTGCACCTTGCCGAGCAGCCGGCGGATCTCGTCGGCCTGCAGCAGCAGCTTGCGGGTGCGCGTCGGGTCGGGCGTGACGTGCGTCGACGCGGTGGCGAGCGGGCTGAGGTGCGAGCCGATGAGCCACAGCGCGTTGTCCTTGGCGAGCACGTAGGCGTCGCCGATCTGCGCGCGGCCGGCGCGGATCGCCTTCACCTCCCAGCCCTCGAGCACGAGGCCGGCCTCGAAGCGCTCCTCGATGAAGTAATCGTGAAACGCCTTGCGGTTCTGGACGATGGCCATGGCGGAGGCGCGATTCTCCCATGAAGCGCATCACCCGGTCGGCGATCGTCGAGCGCAGCGCGGCCGAGCTGTACGCGCTGGTGCAGGACATCGAGGCGTATCCGGAGTTTCTTCCCTGGTGCCTGGCGGCGCAGGTGCGCGAGCACTCGCCGCACCGCACGGTGGCGACGCTGACGGTGGGGCTGCGCGGGCTGAAGCAGTCGTTCACCACGGAGAACATCGACCGCGAGGCGGAGTCCATCGACATGACGCTGCTCGAGGGGCCGTTCCGGCGCTTTTCCGCGCACTGGCGCTTCAAGGCGCTCGGCCGGCACGCGGCGCGCATCGAGTTCTCGCTGAGCTACGAGTTCGCCAACCGGTTGCTGGCGCGTGCGCTCGAGCCGCTGTTCGACCAGATCGCCAATACCATGGTGGACGCCTTCACGCGGCGCGCCGCGGCGCTCGATGCCGGCCTTCGCGGTTGAGGTCGTCCATGCGGAGCCCGGCCGGCATGTCGCGGTGCGCGTCGTGCTGGAGGAGGGGGCGACCGCGCAGGACGCGGTGCGCGCCGCCGGCCTGAATTGGGCGCACGCCGCGCTGGCGATTTTCGGCGAGGCGGTCGAGCCCGCCCGGCGGTTGCGCGACGGCGATCGCGTGGAGCTGCTGCGGCCGCTCGCCGCCGATCCCAAGGAGGCGCGGCGCGAACGGGCGCGGAAGAAGAAACGCCCCGTGTCCGGGGCGCGTTAAGCCGTCAGTTGCAGAGCTGCTGGACCTGCTGGCGGGCGCGCGCCGCCTCGGCGGCGACCTGGGCCTCGTCGAGGAAGTAGCGTTCGCCCTGCGCGTTGGTGCGCGCGATGCGCTGCCCGCTCTCCATGGCGCGCAGGCTGTCCTGCGCGCGCGCGCAGTTGTCGCGCTTGGCCGCGGCGTCGGCGCGCTCCTTGTCCTCCTTTTCGCGCGCCTTCTCGGCCTCGATCTGCCGCTTGCGGAAGTCCTGCTCCTTGTCCGCGATCGTGGGCGGACCCTTCTTCGCGTCCTTGGATGCGCCGTCCGTGGCGGCCGGGGCCGGCGTGGGAGCCGGCGCCGACGGCGTGCGGATCTCGCGCACCTTGGCGCCCGGCGGGGGCACGTCGCCGCACTCGCGCTTGCCGTCCTTGGTGGTCCAGCACTGGACCTGGGCCTGCGCCGCGCCGGCGGCGAACGTGAGCAGGAAAATGATCAGCGTCTGTCGCATAAGGGCTCCTCGACGGCAAGTATAATGCCGCTTTGCGCGAAAGGCTTGCCATGCGGGTCATCCAGAAGGCGCTGACCTTCGACGACGTACTCCTCCTTCCCGCCCACTCTCGCGTGCTGCCGCGCGAAGTCTCCCTGAAGACGCGGCTCACCCGCCGGCTCGAGCTGAACGTGCCGATCGTCTCCGCGGCCATGGACACGGTCACCGAGGCGCGCCTGGCGATCGCCATCGCGCAGGAGGGCGGCATCGGCATCGTGCACAAGAACCTCAGCCCGGAGATCCAGGCCGCCGAAGTCTCGAAGGTCAAGCGGTTCGAGTCGGGGGTGCTGCGCGATCCGATGACGATCACGCCGGAGATGACGGTGCGCGAAGTGATCGCGCTGCAGAAGCAGCACAAGATCTCCGGATTTCCCGTCCTGAAGGGCGGCAAGGTCGTCGGCATCGTCACCAACCGCGACCTGCGGTTCGAGACGCGCCTCGAGCAGCCGGTGAAGAACATCATGACGCCGCAGAAGCGGCTCATCACCGTGCGCGAGGGCGCGACGCGCGAGGCGGCGCAGCGCCTGATGCACGAGCACCGCCTGGAGCGCGTGCTGGTGGTGGACGGCGAGTGGCGCCTCAAGGGCCTCGTCACGGTGAAGGACATCCTCAAGGAGACCGAGCACCCGAGCGCCTGCAAGGATCCGCAGGGCAAGCTGCGCGTCGGCGCGGCGGTGGGCGTGGGCGGCGACACCGAGGCGCGCGTCGAGGCGCTGGTCGATGCGGGCGCGGACGTGCTGGTCGTCGACACCGCGCACGGCCACGCGCAGGGCGTGCTCGACCGCGTGAAATGGGTCAAGAAGCGCTACCCGCGCGTGCAGGTGATCGGCGGCAACGTCGGCACCGCGGACGGCGCGCGGGCGCTCGTCGATCACGGCGCCGACGGCGTGAAAGTCGGCATCGGCCCCGGGTCGATCTGCACGACGCGCATCGTCGCCGGCGTCGGCGTGCCGCAGATCACGGCCATCCAGAACGTCGCCGAAGCGCTCGCCAAGCTCGACGTGCCGCTGGTCGCCGACGGCGGCATCCGCTACTCGGGCGACGTGGCGAAGGCGCTCGCGGCGGGCGCGCACGCGGTCATGCTCGGCTCGCTGTTCGCGGGCACCGACGAGTCGCCCGGCGACATCGAGCTGTACCAGGGGCGCTCGTACAAGTCCTACCGCGGCATGGGCTCGCTGGGCGCGATGCAGAAGGGCGCCGCCGACCGCTACTTCCAGGACTCCGAGATGAACGTCGACAAACTCGTTCCGGAGGGCGTCGAGGGGCGCGTGCCGTACAAGGGCAGCGCGGTGTGGGTGGTCCAGCAGCTGCTCGGCGGCGTGCGCGCGAGCATGGGCTACACCGGCTGCGCGACGGTGGACGAGCTGCGGCGCAAGGCGCAGTTCGTCGAAATCACCACGGCGGGCATCCGCGAGTCGCACGTGCACGACGTGCAGATCGTGAAGGAAGCGCCCAACTACCGCGTCGAGTAGCCGCTTCGTGCACGACAAGATCCTGATTCTCGACTTCGGCGCGCAGTACACGCAGCTCATCGCGC
>DKBI01000207.1:11369-11624 GCA_002451175.1 Betaproteobacteria bacterium UBA6904 | reverse complement strand
AGGGCGACCTGCACATCGACGCCCACCACACGGTGGAGGACATCGGCATCACCCTGGGGCAGGCGCTGTCCCGCGCGCTCGGCGACAAGGCCGGCGCGCGGCGCTACGGCCACGCCTATGTGCCGCTCGACGAGGCGCTGTCGCGCGCCGTCGTCGACCTCTCCGGGCGGCCGGGGCTCGAATTCCACGTCGCGTTCGCGCGCGGCCTGGTGGGCGAGTTCGACGTCGATTTGGTGCGCGAGTTCTTCCAGGGAC
>DKBI01000207.1:0-11323 GCA_002451175.1 Betaproteobacteria bacterium UBA6904 | reverse complement strand
ATGATCTGCCGACTTGGCGCATGAATCTCGCGCCAAGTCGGCAGACCTGAGGAACTGCAAAAACGCTCGGGCGCTTTATTTTGCCGCACGATGACTGAGACTTCCCCCCGCATCGCCGTCGTCGACTACGGCATGGGCAACCTGCGCTCGGTGTCCAAGGCGATCGAGCACGTGGCGCCGGGGATCGCCGTGTCGGTGACCTCGGATCCCGCGGTGATCAGGGCCGCGACGCACGTCGTCGTGCCCGGGCAGGGCGCGATGCCCGACTGCATGCGCGAGATCGACGCGCGCGGCCTGCGGGAGCCCGTGCTCGAGGCGGCGCGCTCGCGGCCGTTCCTCGGCATCTGCATCGGCCTGCAGATGCTGTTCGACCTGAGCGAGGAAGGCGGCACNNTGGAACGAGGTCCGGCAGGACGCATCCCACGCGCTCTGGCGGGACATTGCCGACGGGGCGCGGTTCTACTTCGTCCACAGCTACTTCGCCGACGAGTCCGAGCCCGGCCTGCGCGGCGCCAGCACGGATTACGGCGTGCGCTTTACCTGCGCGGTTGCGCGGGAGAACATTTTTGCCGTACAGTTTCACCCGGAAAAGAGCCAATCCGCCGGACTTCAGCTGCTTTCCAACTTCATCCGCTGGCGACCCTGAGCGCAGTCCCGCGCTGTCGACGACACTCCGCCCTCGGACCCACCGATGCTGATCATTCCCGCCATTGACCTCAAGGACGGCCGCTGCGTACGGCTGCAGCAGGGCCGCATGGACAAGGCCACCGTGTTCTCCGAGGATCCGGTGGCGATGGCGCGCCACTGGGCCGAGCAGGGGGCGCTGCGTCTGCACATCGTCGACCTGAACGGCGCCGTGGCGGGCCGGCCGAAGAACCAGAAGATCATCACCGAGATGATTCGCGCCGTCGGCGAGGCCACGCCAATCGAGCTCGGCGGCGGCATCCGCGACCTCGACACGATCGAGAATTACCTCGACGCGGGCGTCGCCTACATCATCATCGGCACCGCGGCGGTGAAGAATCCGGGNNGTGATCGACCTGGCGAAGAAGTACGAGGACTACGGCGTCGAGGCGCTCATCTATACCGACATCGGCCGCGACGGCATGCTGGACGGCATCAACGTCGAGGCCACGCTGCGGCTAGCGCAGGCGATCAAGACCCCGCTCATCGCGAGCGGCGGCCTGCACAATCTGGACGACGTGAAGCGCGTGCAGTCGACGCTCGAGCCCGAGGGCGTGATCGGCGTCATCGCCGGGCGCGCGCTGTACGAAGGCAAGCTGGATTTCAAGCAGGCCCACGCCGCGGTCACGCCCCCGCCCCGCGAGGCCTGAGCATGGGGCTCGCGAAACGCGTGATTCCCTGTCTCGACGTGACCGCGGGCCGGGTGGTGAAGGGCGTCAATTTCGTCGGGCTGCGCGATGCCGGCGACCCGGTGGAGGTCGCGGCGCGCTACGACCGCGAGGGGGCGGACGAGCTGACGTTCCTCGACATCACGGCGAGCTCGGACCAGCGCGACATCATCCTGCACGTCATCGAGCGCGTGGCCGAGCAGGTGTTCATCCCGCTCACGGTGGGCGGCGGCGTGCGCCGGGTCGAGGACGTGCGGCGCCTGCTCAACGCCGGCGCCGACAAGGTGTCCATCAACACCGCCGCGGTGCAGGAGCCGGCGCTCGTCGGGCGCGCGGTGGACCGCGTCGGCAGCCAGTGCATCGTCGTGGCGATCGACTGCAAGCGGCGCGCATCCGGCGGCTGGGAGGTGTACACCCACGGCGGTCGCAATCCGACGGGCCTCGATGCGATCGGCTGGGCCGAGCGCGTGACGGCTGCGGGCGCCGGGGAGATCCTGCTGACGAGCATGGATCGCGACGGCACGCGCGACGGATTCGATCTCGAGCTGACGCGCGCGGTCGCCGAGGCGGTGAGCGTGCCGGTGATCGCCTCGGGCGGCGTGGGCAACTGCGATCACCTGGCCGAGGGCGTGCTCGCCGGCGGCGCGGACGCCGTGCTCGCGGCGAGCATCTTCCATTTCGGCGAGTACACCGTGCGCGAGGCGAAGGAGCACATGCGCGCGCGCGGCATCGAGGTGAGGCTCTGACGCCATGGACGGCTGGCTCGACGAAGTGCGCTGGAACGAGCAGGGCCTGGTGACCGCCATCGCGCAGGACGCGGCGAGCGGGCAGGTGCTGATGCTGGCCTGGATGAACCGCGAGGCGCTGGCGGAGACCGCGCGCCGCGGCGAGGCGGTGTACTGGTCGCGCTCGCGCGGCCGGCTCTGGCGCAAGGGCGAGGAGTCGGGGCACGTGCAGCGCGTCGTCGAACTCCGCCTGGACTGCGACGGCGACGCGATCCTGCTGCGCGTCGAGCAGGCCGGCGGCATCGCCTGCCACACCGGGCGCGCGCGCTGTTTCTTCCGCCGGCTCGACGGCGCCGCGTGGGTGACGACGGACACGGTGATCGAGAGCCCGGCAAGGATCTACGGCGAACCATGAAAAACGGCATCTATGAGACGCTCGAGCGCCTGGCGGCGGTCATCGAGCAGCGGCGCGGCGGCAACGCGGAGACTTCTTACGTGGCGCGGCTGCTCGCCGAGTCGGAGGATGCCGTGCTGAAGAAGATCGGCGAGGAAGCGACGGAAGCGATCCTCGCCGCCAAGTCGGGCGATCGCCTGCACCTCGTGCGCGAAACCGCCGACCTGTGGTTCCACTGCCTGATCCTGCTGGCGCGTTTCGGGCTCGGGCCGCAAGACGTCGTCGCCGAGCTGCATCGGCGCGAAGGGATTTCCGGCATCGACGAGAAGGCGGCGCGCAAGCGCCGGCACCGGGAGGGCGAGGCATGAGCGGCGGGCAACCGGCGGCCGACTGCATCTTTTGCCGCATCGCGCGGGGCGAGATCCCCGCGCGCAAGGTGTACGAGGACGAGGACGTGATCGCGTTCAACGACATCCAGCCGCAGGCGCCGGTGCACTTGCTGGTGATTCCCAGGCAGCACGTCGCTTCGCTGTACGAGGCCGGCGCCGCGCAGCACGCCGCGTTCGGCAAAATGCTCGCGCTGGCCGGGACCCTGGCGCGCCAGGCGGGGGCCGCCGACGGCTTCCGGATCATCGTCAACACCGGGCGGGTGGGACATCAGGAGGTGTATCATGTTCACATGCACATTCTCGGGGGGCCGGACCCGCTTGGTCCGATGCTCTCGAGGCGGAAACCGGCTTGAGAGGAGAAGGATATGGGCTCGTTCAGCATCTGGCACTGGCTGATCGTCCTCTTGATCGTGATGCTGATCTTCGGCACCAAGAAGCTGCGCAACATGGGCGCTGACTTGGGCGGAGCGGTGCGCGGGTTCAAGGAAGGGATGCGTGAAGGCGGCGACAAGGCCGGCGAGACGGGCGCGGCGCCACAGGTTTCGGGCAAAGTGGTCGAGGGCGAAGTGAAGTCCAAGACCGAGACCCGGGCCTGAGGACGGCGCGCGATTGGTCTTGGAGGGCGCCTGCGGGCGCCCTTTTAGTCTCCCTCTGGCATGTTTGACATCGGCTTTTCCGAGCTTCTCGTCATCGGCGTCGTCGCCCTGATCGTCATCGGGCCCGAGCGCCTGCCGCGCGTCGCGCGCACGCTGGGCCATCTCATGGGACGGATGCAGCGCTACGTCGCCGACGTCAAGGCCGACATCCATCGTGAAGTCGAGCTCGACGAGTTGCGCAAGATGCGCGACACGGTGCAGGAAGCGGCGAGCGGCATCGAAACCTCGCTGCGCAGCGAGCTGACGCAGACCGAGAGCGAGCTGAACGCGGCTGCGGCGACGATCGCAGCCACCGAGGTTTCGCCGGCGCAGGAATCCGCGCCGGCGATCGGCGAAGCCACCTCCCCAACGGTGGCGGCCGCCGCCGGCGAGAAAAAGGCCCCGTGACCACGCAGGACACGTTCATCTCCCATCTCATCGAGCTGCGCGAGCGGCTGATGCGCGCGCTGGTTGCGGTGCTGCTGCCCTTCCTGGCGGTGTTCATCTGGCCCGGGCCCGGCGCGATCTACGACCTGCTGGCGCTGCCGCTGATGCGCGCGCTGCCCGAAGGCGCGCGCATGATCGCCACCGGCGTCATCACGCCGTTCATGGTGCCCATGAAAGTCAGCGCGCTGGCGGCGTTCATGGTGGCGCTGCCGTACGTGCTGTACCAGGCCTGGGCGTTCGTCGCGCCGGGACTGTACGAGCACGAGAAACGGCTCGCGCTGCCGATCGTCGTTGCGAGCACCGTGCTCTTCTACCTCGGCGTGGCGTTCTGCTACTTCTTCGTCTTCGGCAAGGTGTTCGCGTTCATCAACGAGTTCGCGCCCAAGTCCATCACGCCGGCGCCCGACATCGAGGCCTATTTCAGTTTCGTCATCACCATGTTCCTCGCCTTCGGCGTGACCTTCGAGATCCCGGTGGTGGTGATCCTGCTGGTGCGCTTCGGCGTGGTGAGCGTGGAGAAGCTCCGGCAGGCGCGCCCCTATGTCATCGTGGGCGCGTTCATCGTCGCCGCGGTGGTGACGCCGCCCGACGTGCTCTCGCAGTTCATGCTCGCGGTGCCCATGTGCCTGCTGTTCGAGGCGGGGCTGTTCCTCGCGCGATTCGTGGGCAAGCGGGCGGAGGGCGCCTCGGACTACAAGCCGCCGAGCGACGAGGAGATGGAGCGCGAGCTCGACCGGCCCGACCGCTAGGCCGCGCTGCCCAGGAATTCCTCGACCAGCCGCATCTGCGCCGCGACGTTGAGCGCCGGCGCATGTCCGCAGCCGGGGATGGTCACCACCTCGGCCCGCGGTCCGCGGCGGCGCATCTCGTCGGCGACTTCGGGCAGCAGCAAGTCGGAGCTTTCGCCCCGCAGGCAGAGCGTCGGCACGTTGATCGCGTCCCAGGCCGCCCACTGGTCGTAATCGCGCGGGGAGTGCTCGAACTGCAGGACCATCTTCGGATCGTAATGCGGCGTGACCTTGCCGTCGGGCAGGCGGCGCGCGGAGGTTTCGGCGAGGCGCCGCCACTGCGCATCGGTGAGCGACCCGAAGGGGGCATAGATCGTTCGGAAGTACGCCTCCAGCTCGGACTGGCGCTCGAACCGAGGGGGATTTCCCGCGTAGGTGCGGATGCGCGCGACGGCGGCCTCGCCGAGCCTGGGCCCGATGTCGTTCAGCACCAGCCGCCGGATGCGGCCGCGCAGCGCCCCGGCCGCGAGGTGGATGCCGAGCGCGCCGCCCATGGACGTGCCGACCCAGTGGAACGTCTCGAGCGCGAGGCGGTCGACCAGCGCCACCGCCAACTGCCCGTAGAACGCGAGGCAGTACTCGCGTTCCGGCTGCGGACTCCACTGCGAGAGGCCGCGGCCGAGCGTGTCCGGGCAGAGCACCCGGTATCGGGACGCCAGGTGCGCGGCCAGGTCGTCGAAATCGCGTCCTGTGCGCGCCAGGCCGTGCCACGCGATCACCGTGTCCGCGTGCTGCGGGCCCCACTCCGTGTAGTGGATCTCGCGGTCATGGCAGACCAGGTAGTGGGACGTGGGGGTCATGCTCGCCTCGCGCGCAGTTTGCCGACGATGCCGGTGGGGAAGTAATAGACGCAGACGATGAACAGCACGCCGAGCCACAGCAGCCAGCGGTCGGGGTGCAGCAGTGCCGGCAGCAGCGGCAGCCCGTCGAGCGCGCCGCTCGCGGCCTTCATGAGGTCGCGCAGGTAGTTCTGCGCGAGGACGAAGATCGTCGCGCCGAGCACCGCGCCGTACAGCGTGCCCATGCCGCCGATCACGACCATCAGCAGTATGTCGATCATGATGTTGAACGACAGCGTCGTGTCCGGACCCGTGTAGCGCAGCCAGATCGCGTACAGGATCCCGGCCGCGGTGGCGCCGAGCGCCGCGAGGCAATTGGCGACCGTGCGGTAGGTGACGATGCGGTAGCCGATCGCCTCGGAGCGGAACTCGTTTTCGCGGATCGAGAGCAGGACCCGGCCGAACGGCGAGTTCACCACGCGCAGCAGCGCGAGGAACAACGCCAGGACGCTGAAGAAGACGATGTAGTAGCTGAGCAGCCGGCCGTTGATCTCGATGCCGAACGGGCTCGCGAGAACCGTCCCGGGGCGCAGCGCCTCAGGCAGCCGGAACGTGAGGCCGTCCTCGCCGCCGGTGACGGCGGACAGCTGCGACGCGAGGATCTGGAAGAACGACGCGACCGCCAGCGTGATCATCGCGAAGAAGATCGCACGCACGCGCAGCGAGAGCAGGCCGATGGCCAGGGCGATGGCGAGCGACAGCGCGAGACAGGCGCCGATGCCGAGCGCGAGCGCGCCCCAGCCGGGCCCGAGCTTGGCCATCGCGATGCCGACGCCGTAGCCGCCAATGCCGAAGAACATGGTGTGCGCGAACGACACGACGCCGGTGTAGCCCAGCAGCAGGTCGTAGCTGGCGACGAGCAGCACGAACACCGCGACCTTCGCCGCGACGTTGAGCGAGCGCGTGCCCGGAAAGATGAATGGCGCGAGCGCCAGGCCGACAAGCACGACCAGCAGCACCGCGCTGAGGGCGCGGCTGCGCGGGTAGTCGCCGGAAAGCAGCGTGTGCAGCATGCGCCTCAGGCCTTGCCGATCGGATACAGGCCGCGCGGCCGCCACAGCAGCACCGCCACCATGAGGAGGATGTTGGAGCCGAGCGCGAGCTTGGGCGCGAGGTAGCCGGTGTAGTTGGCGATCAGCCCGACGAGCAGCGCGCCGATGAAGCAGCCGCCGACGGAGCCGAGGCCGCCGATGATGACGACGATGAAGATCACGACGAGCACCTGCATGCCCATCTGCGCGTTGACCTGCTCCTGGTACATGGCCCACATCGCGCCGCCCAGGCCGGCGAGCCCGGAGCCGGCGACGAACACGCCGATGAACAGGCGCCTGATCCGGTAGCCGAGCGATTCGACCATCTCCGGGTTTTCCACGCCGGCGCGCACCAGCAGGCCGATGCGCGTGCGATTGAGCAGCAGCCACATCGCCGCGAACACGATCAGCCCGACGATCACCGCCAGCATGCGGTAGCGCTCGATGGCCGCTTCGCCGATGATGAAGGCGCCGGTGATGGTGCCGGGACGCGGCAGCGGGATGATGTCGGGCCCCCAGACGACGTGGATGAGCTGCTCGAACACGATCAGGCCGCCCATCGTGACGAGGATCTGCTTGAGGTGGTCCCCGTAGACGGGGCGGATCAGCACCCGCTCGAAGAACCAGCCGAGCAGCCCGGCGAGCGCGATCGCCGCGAGCACCGCCGGCACCATGGCCGAGAGGTCCGACGCGAGGCTGTTGGCCTGCATCTGGGCGCTCATGCGCGTGAGCACCGTCGCGGCGCCGTAGGCGCCGACCGAGATGAAGATGCCGTGCGCGAAATTCATGACGTCCATGAGCCCGAAGACGAGCGTCAGGCCGGACGCCATCATGAAGATCATCATGCCCATGGCGAGTCCCGCGACCGTGAGCGTCACCCACGTCGGCAGGCTGCCGACGAAGGGCAGCGCGGCGAGCGCGATGGCGAGCACGAGCGCGACCGGCGTCCAGTCCAGGCGCGCCGCCGGCAGCGCGGTGCCCGGCGTGTCGGCGCTCGCCGCGGCGCTCATTGGTGCGCGTCCAGCGCGAGGCCGAGCAGCTTCGTCTGCAGCGCGGCGTCCGCCGCGAGCGCGTCCATGCGCCCGGTGTGCACGATGCGGCCGGAATCCATCACCGCCACCGTGTCGCCGAGCGCGCGCGCGAAATGGAAGTTCTGCTCGACCACCAGCATGGTCGTGTCGGTGCGCTTCAGCTCGCGGAAGGCCTCCACCATGTTGGCGATGATCGCCGGGGCGAGGCCCTTGGTCGGCTCGTCCACCAGCAGCAGCTTGCGCGGCTCGACGATCGCGCGGGCGATGGCGAGCATCTGCTTCTGGCCGCCCGAGAGGTTCCCGGCCAGCGCGTTCCAGAAGGTCTGCATCGCGGGGAACAGGCGAAAGATCCACTCCATGCGGCGGGGATCCGGTTCGCCGGCGCGCGCCGCCAGCAGTAGGTTCTCGCGCACCGTCANNGATGGCGCCGGCGGTGGCGCGCCACAGGCCCATGATCGTGCGCAGGCAGGTCGTCTTGCCGGCCCCGTTGCGTCCGAGCAGCATCGTCAGGCCGCCGCGCGGAACCTCGAAATCCACCCCGTGCAGGATGTGGTACTGCGCGATGTGCGTGTTCACCCCCGACAGCGACAGCAGCGCCTCAGGCATTCGCGCTCACCCCGAGATACGCTTCCTGGACGATGGGCGAGGCGATGACCTCGGCCGGCGGGCCGTCGGCGACCAGCGCCCCCTGGTGCAGGACGATGATGCGGTCGGCGAGCGAGCGCACGACGTCCATCTTGTGCTCGACCAGCAGCACCGTCTTGTCGGCCTGCGTCTTGACGTGCTCGATCAGCTCGAGGATGACCGGCACCTCGTCNNGATGCGACGAGGGCATCGCGCCGGTCATCGAGCGCCACGCGGTGGAGATAATGCTCCGCCTTCTCGATCAGCTCGACATGCCGGCCCCACATCGACCACAGGTCGCGGCCGCGGCCGGCGCGCGACTGCACGGCAAGCCGCACGTTCTCGAGCACCGTCAGGCGCGGAAACAGGTTGGTCAGCTGGAACGCCCGGCCGATGCCGCGGTGCGTCCGTTGCGGCGCCGACAGCCCGGTGATGTCCTCGCCGAAGAGCGACACGCGGCCCGAGCTGGCCTTGAGCTGGCCCGAGATCAGGTTGAAGTAGGTGGTCTTGCCGGCGCCGTTCGGGCCGACGATTGCGGTCAGCGTGCCGGGCGCGAAGGCGCAGGACACGGCGTCGACGGCGACGTGCCCGCCGAACCGGATGGTGAGCGCGTGTGTCTCGAGAACGGGATGCTCAGCCGAGCGGGCCATGGGGCTCTGCGCGCCGCCGGGCGAACGGCCGCCCCCGCGGGGCGTGCCGCTCATCCGGGTTTGCGAACCCTTGCCGGTTGCGTGACCTAACGCTTGTTGCGGACCGGGATCGGCAGCTCCGAGGCCGGAATCTCGCGCACCAGCTCGAGCAGATCCCACTCGCCCTTCTGCGCCTTCTTGATCCGGAAGTGATACATCGACTGCAGCGCCTGGTGGTCTTCCTTGCGGAAGGACATCGGCCCCTTCGGCGTGTCGAACGACAGGCCTTCCATGGCGGCGATCAATTTCTCGGTGTCCGTCCCGCCGGCCTTCTTGATGCCCTCGACGATCGCGCTCGCGGCGGCAAAGCCGCCCGCCGTGAAGAAATCCGGCGGCGTGCCGAACCGCTTCTGGTGCTCGGCGACCAGCCAGTCGTTCATCTTGTTCTTCGGGAAGCCGTAGTAGTAATAGATGGATCCCTCGGTGCCGTGGAAATCCTTCCAGCCCTTCAGCACGGGAAGGATGTTCCCGCCGGGCGCCAGCTCGATGCCGAAACGCTCGGGCTTGAGGTCCATGATCTTCGCCATCGGGTGCGCCCCGGCCCAGACGACGATGATCACCTTGCGCCCCGGCTTGTCCTTGAGCGCCTCGAAGATGCGCTGCGCCGGCGCCGTGAAATCCGTCGTCTGCTGCGGCGCGTACTCCTCGTGCACGATCTTCGCGCTCGAGCCGACCGCGGCCAGCGCGTCCTTGAACGCCTGCACGCCGTCGCGGCCGAACGCGTAGTCCTGCGCGAGCGTGGCGATGCTGAAATTGCCCTTCAGCGCGGCCGCGCCCGCAACCGCGTCCTGGGTGGAATTGCGGCCGGTGCGGAAGACGTAGCGGTTCCACTTGTCGCCGGTGATCGAGTCCGCCACGGCCGGCTCGACGAGGAGGATCTTCTTGTATTCCTCGGCGACCGGCAGCATGGCGAGCGCTACGCCCGAGCTGACCGGGCCGACGGCGATGTCCGCCTTGTCGTCGCCGAACGCCGCGGCGAGCGCCGCCTTGCCGATGTCGGGCTTGAGCTGCGTGTCCTTCTCGATGACGACGAGCTTGCGCCCGAGCAGCTCCATCTTGCCCCCGGTCAGGTACTCCAGGCCCATCATCAGTCCCGTGTGGCTCTGCTTGGCGTAGGCCTCGAGCGCGCCGGTCTTGCCGTAGATGTGCGCAATCTTGATTTCCTTCGCCTGCCCGAATGCGAGCCCGGCAGCCGTGGCCAGCGCGATCGCCGCGCCCTTGCGTAACCAGTGGTTCATCTGTCCTCCGAGGGTGGTGTGCCGCGGATTGTAGCGGCTTGCGCTACTCGGTTCCGACGCGCGCCTGCGGCTTGGGCCGGCGTCCGACCGTGACGACGAGCTCGAGATCCTTGCCCTGCCGGCGCAGCTTGAGCCGCGCGTTCGATCCCGGGGCCAATGCCGCCATGGTGTTGAGCACGCTCTGCGAATCGACGACGGGCTTGTCCTCGATCGCGACCAGGACGTCGCCCGGCTTCACCCCGGCCTTGTCCGCCGGGCCGGAACGCAGCACGCCGCCGATGACCGCGCCCTCCGCGACGTCGAGCTTGAACGACTCGGCGATCGCCGCCGTGACGTCCTGCAGCTCCACGCCGATCCAGCCGCGCGTCACGCTGCCGGCGCGCACGATCTGGTCGAGCACGGTCTGCGCCGTGGACACGGGGATCGCGAAGCCGATGCCCATCGAGCCCCCCGAGCGCGAATAGATGGCGGTGTTGATGCCGACCAGCGTGCCGTGCGCATCCACCAGCGCGCCGCCCGAGTTGCCNNGTCTGGCCGACGCCGAACGGGTTGCCGATGGCCAGCACGACGTCGCCGACGCGCAGCGCATCGGAGGACCCGAAGGTGACCGCAGGCAGGCCCTCGCCCGTCACGCGCAGCACGGCGAGATCGGTTTCCGGATCCGTGCCGACGATGCGCGCCTGGAGCTTCCTGCCGTCGGCCAACGCGACTTCGATCTCGTCCGCGCCGTCGACGACGTGGTGATTGGTGAGGATGTACCCGGCGGCGCTCGCGATGACGCCCGAGCCGAGACTCGTGGCGCGCTGCGTGTCGTCGCCGAAGCGGTCGCCGAAGAAGCGCCGGAGCAACGGATCGTTGATGAACGGGTGGCGCGGCGCGCGGACTTCCTTCGCCGTGAAGATGTTGACCACCGCCGGCATCGCCTTGCGCACCGCGTCGTGATACGAGTCGGCGCGCCCTGGCGACGGCGCGGCCGCGGGCGCTTGCTGCACCACGGCGACACCCGCGGGAGCCGCCGGCGCGCCTGGCGCCGCAGTTTTCGCGGGAAGCCACTCCGGCCGGAAGGTAGAAACGACGAACAGGGCGGCGACGCAGACCGTCACCGCCTGCGAGAACAGCAGCCACAGGCGTTGCATGTTGG
>DKBI01000003.1 GCA_002451175.1 Betaproteobacteria bacterium UBA6904 | reverse complement strand
GAGTAGCTGTTGAGCATGGACACCACCACCGGCATGTCGGCGCCGCCGATTGCCATGACCATGTGGACGCCGAACAGCAGCGAGATCACCGTCATCACCATCAACGGCGTCATGCCGTCGGACACGGTGTGCGTGTTGATGAACACGCCGCCGAAGTAGATCACCACCAGCAGCCCGATAAGATTCATGAAATGGCGCCCCGGCAGCAGCATCGGATTGCCACTGATCTTCCCAGAGAGCTTGCCGAACGCGATGATCGAACCGGAGAACGTTACCGCGCCGATCAGGATGCCGACATAGATTTCCACTTCGTGGATGGTCTTTTCGGCGCCCTGGAACGTGCCCGCCGCCGCCGGGTCGATGTAGTTGGCGAAACCGACCAGCATTGCCGCGAGACCGACCAGGCTGTGCNNAGCACGGCGATGGTCATGCCGATCATGCCGTACAGGTTGCCGCGCCTGGAGGTCTCCGGATTGGAGAGCCCGCCCAGGCTCAGTATGAAAAGTATGGTTGCCCCGATATAGGAGACTGTAGACAGCGTTACGGACATTTTTCGTCTCCCTTATTTACGGAACATTTCCAGCATGCGCTGGGTGACGGCAAAACCGCCGAACATATTGACGCAGGTCAGCGCGATGCCCGCGACCGCCAGCCCGAGAATCCATCCCTCCGGCCGGTCGCCCGCCGCCGTGATCGGCGGCGCCACTTGCACCAGGGCGCCGATGGCGATAATGCTGCTGATCGCGTTGGTCACACTCATCAGCGGCGTATGCAACGCAGGCGTGACATTCCAGACCACCATGTAGCCGACGAAGACCGCCAGCACGAACACCGTGAAGTGCCCGAGGAACGCGGGCGGCGCGTAGGCGCCGATAAACCAGAACAGCACTGCGGCCACCAGGAACGTGATCGCCGTGCTCGTGGCCGAGGCCGGCGCGCCCGTCTCGCCGTGCTTGGGCGCCTTGGGCGGCATCGCCGCGGGCTTGGCCGGCGGCGGCGCAGGCGGCGTGAGTGCCGGAGGCGGCCAGGTGATGTTGCCTTCCTTGATGACCGTCAGGCCGCGGATGGCGTCGTCTTCCATNNCTTGGTCTTGCACAGTTCCTCGGTGAGGCGGAACAGATTGGTCCCGTATAAGGTCGAGGACTGCTTCGCCAGCCTGCTCGCCAGATCGGTATAGCCGACGATGGTCACGCCGTGCTTGACTACGGCCTTGCCCGGCTCGGTCAATTCGCAATTGCCGCCGCGCTCGGCCGCCATGTCGACGATCACGCTGCCCGGCTTCATGCTCTTCACCATGTCGGCTGTGATCAGCCGCGGCGCCGGCTTGCCCGGGATCAGCGCGGTGGTGATGANNGGCGCCGGCGATGAAGACCTTGGCGGGCGGCACCTTGCCCGCCGCCGTGATCTGGCCATTGAAGAAGCGGCCGAAGGCGTTGGCGGCCTCGATGACGGCGCGGTAGCCGGCGACGCCGGCCTGGGAAGTCAGGGCGTCCATCTTCTGCGCGCGTGAGAGCATGCGCGGCAGCGAGTCGATGGCGAGCACGGTGACCTTGCGCGCCGCGAGCTGCTGCATCAGTTCCGGGTTCTGCGCCGGCCAGATGAAGGTGATCAGCGTCTGACCCTCGTGCATCAGCCCGACTTCTTCGGCGGTCGGCACGCATACCTTGAAGACGATGTCGGATTCCGCCCACAACTTGGCTGCGCTGTCGGCGATCTGCGCACCCGCAGCGCTGTAGGATTCGTCACTGCAATTCGCGGCATCGCCTGCGCCCGATTCCACCGTTACTTTGAAACCGAGCTTGATGAGTTTTTCAACGACTTCCGGCACGGTGGCAACGCGCTTTTCGCCAGCCGTCGTTTCTTTTGGAACGCCTATAACCTGAGGCATGCAACCCCCTTGTTCATCACTTTGATTACTGGATATTGACGGCCGATTTTACCGAGGAATGTTTCGTTCTGGACGATTAATGCGGCCGCTGGCCAGGACCTGCGCGTACTGTACTTTTACCCGCAATTTCCTTCTTGATGTAGATCAAACATCGATCATACCCTCAGGATCCGACTACGTTTTACCCTGCGCACGACGCTGCCGCGAAGGAAACGCGCGCCGCTCGATCCACTCGAACGCGCCCTGGATAATCAGCGCCAGCAGCGCCGCCGGAATCGCTCCGGCAAGCAGGGTCGTGTTGTCGTTCAGCGCCAGACCTTGCGCGATGCGTTCGCCGTAGCCGCCCGCGCCGATGAAGGCGGCAATGGTTGCCGTACCCACGTTTATCACCGCGGAGGTCTTGATGCCGGCGAGGATGGCCGGGGCCGCGAGCGGCAATTCGACCAATAGCAGCTGATCCCTCGGCCTGAGCCCGAGGGCCAGAGCCGCCTGGCGCATGCCCTGCCCCACGCCGAGGATGCCGGCGTGCGTGTTGCGCACGATCGGCAGGAGCGCGTAAAGGAACAGCGCGATCAGCGCCGGCGCGGTGCCTATGCTTCCGAGCAGGGGGATCAGGAACGCGAGCAGCGCAAGCGAAGGGATCGTCTGGATCACGCCGACCACGCCCAGGATCGGTTGCGCCGCGGCTTCGATCCGAGCCGCGACGACACCCAGGGGTATCGCGACAACTATGCCCGCCGCGAGGGAAACGAATACGAGCAGCAGGTGTTCCCGCGTGAGCCTCCAGAAATCGGCGCCGAAGAGCAGCGCGAGAAAGCTGCGCGCGGGCTTCGCGTCGGCGGCGCTGCCGGCGAGAAAAGAACGCGCAATCTCGGTGAAACTCGCATGCTCGAGCTCCGCTCTGGCGTTCATAGCGATCATTTGCCGCTCACCGATTCTGCCTTCCAGCCCTTGCAGCGCCTTCCACGCAGGCGGCAGGCGCGACGGCAGCTCGAGCCGGTACAGCAGGACGGCGTCGTAGCGTGGAAACACGCCGCGATCGTCCTCGAGCACGCGCAACTTGAAGCGTTCGATCTTGGCATCGGTGGAATAGATGTCCATCACATCGATTTTCCCCGCGGCGACGGCCTCGTATGCGATGCCGTGGTCCAGTCCCGCGGGCGCCTGCGGCATGGCGTACGCGGCCTTGAGTGCGGGCCAGCCGTCCGCGCGCGCAAGGAACTCCTGCGACAGACCGAACTTCAGCCCAGAGTGCCGCGCAAGATCCGACAGGGTGCGCACCGACAGGCGCTCGGCCTCGGCCTCACGCATGGCCAGCGCGTAGCTATCGTTGAAGCCCAGCGGCACGGCCACGCCCAGCCCCTCTGGCGCGAGGCGCCGGTTGAGCTCTTGCAGCGTGAACGCGCCCTCGAGTCTCAGGATCTCGCGGGCGATGGTGCCGCTGTATTCCGGATACACGTCGATCGAACCCGCCTTGAGCGCGGCGTAAACGATGCCGGTATTGCCCAGTCCCGGTTTGTGCTCGGCGCCCCCGGGCACGCTTTGGGCGATGATTTCGCCGAGAATGTAGGACTCGGTAAAACGCTTGGAGCCGACGCGCAGCACTTCGCCGCTCTGCGCCGCGCCTGCAGCGGCGAGTAGCAGGAGCGCGAGCACCAGTTTCACGGAATTGCCGCGGCGGCCGCGCCTGCGCCGAGGAACTGCAGCGCCGCCAGCCTCGCATACAGGCCTTTTTCGCGCACCAGTTCCGCGTGCGTGCCGGTGGCGATGATGCGGCCTTCGTCCATTACCACGATGCGGTCGGCGTTCTGCACCGTCGCCAGCCGGTGCGCGACGATGAGCGTGGTGCGATTCTGCATCAGGCGCGCCAGCGCCATCTGCACATAGTGCTCGCTCGCCGCATCGAGCGAACTCGTCGCCTCGTCCAGCAGCAGCACGGCGCGGTCCGCGAGCAGCGCGCGAGCAATGGAAAGTCGCTGACGCTGCCCGCCGGAGAGGCGCACGCCGCGCTCACCCAGAAACGTGTCCATGCCCTCGGGCAGGCGCTCGACGAACTCGCTCGCATACGCAGCGGCGCAGGCCTCCTCCACCTCGGCGTCGCTCGCGCCGATGCGTCCGTAGCGCACGTTCTCGCGCACCGAGGCGGCGAATATCACCGGGTCCTGCGGCACCAGCGCGAGGCGGGCGCGCAAGGCGCGCGGGTCTGCCTGGCGCAGTTCCACCCCGTCCAGGCTGATGGCCCCGGCGTCGGCATCGTAGTAGCGCAGCAGGAGTTGCAGCACCGTCGACTTGCCGGCGCCCGAAGGGCCCACCAGCGCCACGGTTTCGCCGGGCTTCAACTCGAGCGAAAAATCGGCCAGCGCGAGCGCGTCCGGACGCGACGGGTAGCTGAAACTGACCCGGTCGAAACGAACTTCGCCGCGCGGCGGCACTGGCAGCGGCTGCGGACTCGCAGGCGCGCGGATCTGCGGCGCGGTGGCGAGCAGTTCCATCAGCCGCTCGGTCGCGCCCGCGGCGCGCTGCAAATCGCCGATCACCTCCGACACGGCCCCCATTGCGCCGGCGACCAACACCGCATAGAACACGAATGCCGACAGTTCGCCCGCGCTGATGCGCCCGTCCAGTACGTCGTGACCGCCTATCCACAGGATCACACCCACCGCGCCGAAGGCGAGCAGCATCACCAGCGCGATCAAGAGCGCGCGCTGGCGGATGCGCTCGGCCGCAGTGGCAAACGCCTGCTCGACGCGCTCACCGAAACGCGCCCGGTCCTCGTCCTCATGGCCGTAGGACTGCACCGTACGGATTTCGTGCAGCGCCTCGTCGATGTACACGCTGACGTCGGCCACGCGCGCCTGGCTCGCGCGCGACAGACTGCGCACGCGCCGCCCGTAAAGCAGGATCGGCGCGATCACCAGCGGCACGCCCAGAAGCACCAGCGCCGTCAGCTTGGGGCTGGTGACGATCAGCATCACCAGGCTGCCGAGCATGATCAGGGTGTTGCGCAGGGCGAACGAGGCGCTGGATCCGATCACCACCTCCAGCAGCGCGGTATCGTTGGTGAGGCGCGAAATCACTTCGCCGGTGCGCGTTACCTCGAAGAACCCCGGCGACAGATCCAGCAAATGGCCGAACACCGCGCGGCGGATGTCGGCCGAAACGCGTTCTCCGATCCAGGAAACGAAATAAAAGCGCGTGTAAGTGGCGACCGCCATGACCACGATCACCGCGAGCAACCCGATCAGAGCATTGTCGAGCAAAGCCGCCTCGCCGCTCGCGAACCCGCCGTCGATGACCCGGCGCAAGCCCTGGCCGAGCACCAGCACGCAGGAAGCCGCCACCACCAGGGCGACCATGGCGACGACGATCTGCCGACGGTAGGGCGCGAGAAACCCGAGGATGCGCGCGAGCTGCCGGATGTCCCGGTGCGCCGGCCTGTCCGGAATGCTGTCTCTGAGCCGCGCCACCTTAAGTCCCTACATCGAACATGCGTGGATGCGTTCTCTTATGCCCGCGCGATACGGACTGTCGCAAAGTCATTTGCAACGGGCTTAGACCGGCGCCAAACGCCGCTCGAGCGCCACGATCCAGTGTTCCATCGGCAAGGCCGTCCCGCTTTGCAAGTGGCTGAGGCAGCCGATGTTGGCGCTGACTATCACTTGCGGCGAACCGGCGTGCAAGGCCGCGAGCTTGTTCGTCTTGAGTTTGCCGGACAGCTCCGGCTGCAGGATGGAATAGGTTCCGGCGGAACCGCAGCACAGATGACTGTCCGCGACCGGCGTCAGTTCGAACCCGGCCGCGATCAGGATGCGCTCGATCAGGCCGGTGATCTTCTGCCCGTGCTGCAGGGTGCAGGGCAGCTGCAATGCCAGTTTGGCGCTCCCTGCGGGCGGCGCCGAACGCGCGAGCAATGGTTTCAGATTGTCCAATTCGGACGCGATGATTTCGGAAAGATCCTTGGTCAGCTCGCTGATCTTTTTCGCCTTGGCGGCATAGGCCGGATCGTGCGCCAGCAGATGGCCGTACTCCCTCACCGTCGCACCGCAGCCGCTGGCGCTCATTACGATTGCTTCCGCCGCGCCACCTTCGACGTGCGGCCACCAGGCGTCGATGAGCGCGCGCATGTCGTCGAGTCCGTCGTCCTGCGCGTTCAGATGAAAGCGTACCGCTCCGCAGCAGCCCGCACCCGGCGCTTCGATCAGCGAAATGCCGAGGCGGTCGAGTACGCGTGCGCTGGCCGCGTTGACCTCGGGCGCCAGCGCCGGCTGCACGCAGCCGGCGAGCACCAGCATGCGGCGCGCGTGCCGCGCGGCCGGCCAGGCGCCGGCGGCAGGAACAGCGGCCGGCACCTTGTCCTGCAGCGCAAACGGCAGGACCGGGCGCATCCATCTGCCCAGCCCGAGCAGGGCGGCGAACAGCGCGCGCCGCGGCAGCACCGCGCGCAGGATGAAGCGCTGCAGGTTCTGCAGCAGCGGCCGCGGCACCCGCTCTTCGGCCAGCTTGCGGCCGATGTCGACCAGGCGCCCGTACTGCACCCCCGACGGGCAGGTGGTCTCGCAGGCGCGGNNGTGGGACAGGTCGCCGTGCAAAAACCGCAATGCACGCATTTGCGCAGGATGGCATCGGCCTGCATGCCCTCGGGCAGATTCTTGACGAAATCGGCGAGCTCAGTTTGCATGGCGCAGAGGCGTTGAAAGGCGGCTCATAGATCCGGATACATCCGGCCGACGCTGAATATGCCCGCGGGATCGAAGGCCTGTTTGAGCCTGCGGTGTATGCTCGCGAGCGCAGGGGCGAGCGGGGCAAACACGCCGGCGCTCTTGTCGGTCGCGCGAAACAGCGTCGCATGTCCGCCGGCCTGCGCCGCGGCTTCGCGTATGGTGCGCGCATCTGCATTGCTCGCGAGCCATCTGAGCGAGCCGCCCCACTCGATGAGTTCCTCGCCCGGGAGCGCGAGCGGCTGCGCGACCGAAGGCAGTGACAGGCGCCACAGGGGCTTGTCGCCGCAAAAATAAGGATCTTTCTGTTCGCGTATTCCCTGCCAGAATTTTTCGGACTCTTCGGGCGTCATGGCTTCGCCGCCGATCACCTCGCGCGCGGCGTCGATGGCGCTCGCCGCTCCCGACAAGCGCAGGCTGAGTTCGCCGCCCGTCCAGGCACTCGCGCTGATCGGCAGCGGTTTCCCGCCCCAGTGATTGAGCATCTCCAGCGCTTTCTCCCGGGGCAGTTCCAGCCTGAGCGTGGTCTCCGCAAAAGGCAGCGGCGGCACCTTGAGCGAAACCTCGAGGATCAGACCGAGGGTGCCCAGGGAGCCCGCCATCGGGCGCGAGACGTCGTAGCCGGCAACGTTCTTCATCACCTGGCCGCCGAAACTCAGGTCGTTTCCGCGTCCGTCGAGCATGCGCACGCCGAGCACGAAATCGCGCACCGCACCCGCCGCCTGCCGGCGCGGACCGGAGAGCCCCGCCGCGAGCATGCCGCCCACGGTCGCACCGGCGCCGAAGTGCGGTGGTTCGAATGCAAGCTGCTGGCCCTGTTCGCGCAGCGCCGTCTCCAATTCCACCAAAGGCGTGCCGCAGCGCGCGGTGATCACCAGTTCGGAAGGTTCGTAGGCGACGATGCCGGAATATTCGCGCGTATCGAGCACTTCACCCGCCAGTGCCTGACCGTAGAAATCCTTGGTTCCGCCGCCGCGCAGCCTCAGGGGCTGTTTCGCCGCCGCTGCCGAGCGAATGCGCTCGGCGTATCGTTCAATGATTTCACGCATGTCAGAAACGCGGCAACTCGGGATGCGGCAACTGCCCGCCCTC
>DKBI01000283.1 GCA_002451175.1 Betaproteobacteria bacterium UBA6904 | reverse complement strand
GTGCTCGAGGACCGGCCGTGGCACCAGCACGGCGCGCGGAATCTCGGCGCGCACGAGGCCACCGGCCCGTGGCTGCTGCTGACCGACATCGACCACGTCGTGTCAGCCGAGAGCCTGGCGGCCATCCTGGTCCTGCTCGAGCACGCGGATTCGCGGACGGCCTACACGTTCTACCGGGTGGACGCGCCGCACGGGCTGCCGACACGCAACGAGCGGGGCGAACTGAAACCGCACGTCAATACGTTCTTGCTGGCGAAGGCGCACTTCTGGGCCGTCGGCGGCTACGACGAGGACTTCGTCGGCTACGGCACCGACAGCTATTTCCGGGGGCGCCTGAAGGCCGCGGGCCGGATGCGCCACCTGGAGACCATCGCCATCGAGCGGGTGCCGCGCACGGTCATCCCAGACGCCAGCAGTCACGCGCCGGGCGTCGACCCGCGCGTGCTACGGAATCGCGGACGCCGGCCGCTGGAGAACCAGCGCACGCTGGCACGCAAACGGCGGCACGGCCTCGGGCCGACCGTGCTGGACTTCCCGTGGGAGGCGGTGGCGCTGTGAGCCGCGCGCGCACGCAGAGCGACCGGGTGCTGGCCCGCTGGGCGCCCGCCATCACGGGCGACGTGCTTTCGCTCGGGAGCGCGAGCGACTTGGACGGCGCCGGTCGCCGCTACCGCGACTACTTCACGGCCGCCCGCAGCTACACGACCTCTGAGGTCGTGCCGACGCCGGGCTGTGACCTCGTGCTCGACGTGCGCTGGATGCCCGAGATCACCGACGGCAGCTACGATGCCGTCTTCTGCTCGGGCGTGCTCGAGCATGTCGACGATTGTCACGCGGCCGTGGCCGAGATCCATCGCATCCTGCGGCCGGGTGGCGTGCTGCTCGTCGGCGTGCCCTTCGCGCAGCGACTGCATCGCGCGCCCCAGGACTTCTGGCGCTTCACGCGCCACGGGGTCACCTACCTGCTGCGGGCGTTCACGGTCGAGGCCATCGAGGCCATCGGTGACGACCCGAAGTTCCCCTGGACGTATTGGGTGAAGGCGCACAAGGAGGCGACGTGCTGACCGTCGTCACCTATCTCTGGCAGGACCGCGGCCCGTGCTACAAGCCGGGGCACGTCAAGCGGCTGCAGGCGTCGGTCGCCCGCTGGCTCTCGGTGCCGCATCGGTTCGTGTGCCTGACGGATCTGAGAATCCCCGGCGTCGAGACGCGCCCCAATCCCGCGCCCGAGTATCCGAAGCGGTGCTACCGCCGGCTGTGGCTGTTCTCGCCCCAGGCGCGCAAACTCGGCGAGCGCCTGCTGCACCTCGACCTCGACGTCGTGGTGTGCGGGTCGCTCGACCACCTCGTNNAAGCATCCGTCACGGGTCGCAGCCTACGCGAAGCTCGACGGCTGGTGGGGGTCGGACCAGGCCGTGCTGAGTTACCTGCGCCGGGACACGCCGGTCGAGACCTACGGTCCCGAGGACGGCGTGGTCAGCTTCCGCCACATTCGCGGCCAGGGTCTCACTGAGCCGCCGCCGGGCACCTGTCTCGTGTCGTTTCACGGCCGGCGCACGCCGTTCGAGGCCGAGGTGCAGGCGGCCCATCCGTGGATTCGGGAGGCCTGGAGCGCCCAGCCATGCTGACGTTCGACGCCTGGACGTTCCCGGCCGGCGAGACGCATCTGCCGGCGAAGCTGCGGAAGGCCAACCGCCGCGTGGACGGGCGGCTGACCTATCAGTATCCACTCTATGCCGAGGGCGCCCGCTGGTGCCGGTCACGGCGCGTGGCCGTCGACGTCGGCGCGCATGTTGGGTTGTTTAGCCACTGGATGGTCCGCGACTTCGCGCAACTCGTGGCCTTTGAGCCCGTCGAGGCGTATGCGGATTGCTGGCGGCAGAACGTGTCGACGCGCCCGCAGGACGTGCTCCACGTCTGCGCGCTCGGCTCGCGCGAGGGCGCGGTGCGGATGGCGATGGCCACGCCCGGCTCGACGGGCGGGACGTATGTCGCGGGCGAGGGCGATGTGCCGCTCCGCACCCTGGACAGCTTCGCGCTGCCGGTCGTGGACCTGCTGAAGATCGACTGCGAAGGCTACGAGCACGAGGTCATCGCTGGTGGCGTGGAGACGCTCACCCGCTGCCGTCCCGTCTGCATCGTCGAGCAGCGGCCGGCACAGGTCGCCCGGTACCCGCAGGGGAAGGTCGCCGCCATCCGCGCGCTCGAGCGGCTGGGGGCGCGCACGGTCTGGACCGACCGGCGCGACTACGTGGTGGTGTGGCCATGACGAGCGTGCTGGTGACGTCGTTCTCGCCGCGGGGCGCGTTCCTTTACGGGCGCCGCATGGTGGAATCGGTCGCCAGGCACTGGCCCTCGACCACACCGCTCGTCGTCTACCTCGACCGCGGCGTGCCGTTGCCGGCGGGCGAGGTGCGGATGACATCCTCGCTGCCGGACTGGGTGGTCTGCCGGCGGCGCTGGGACGCCGATCCGACCGTGCAGGGGCTCTCAACGGTCCAGACGCCGCGGCCGAAGCCCTACCATTACCGCTGGGACGCGCGGCGCTTTGCCGTCAAGGTCTTCGTGTGGCGCGATGCGGCGCGCCGGCTGGGGCAGGGCGTTCTCACCTGGCTGGATGGCGACACGGTCATCACGCGACCCGTGCCGCACGACTGGCCGGCGGCGCTGCTGGGATCAGCCGACGTCGCCTACCTGGGGCGGGGGTCGATGCACCCCGAGACGGGCTACGTCGGCTTTCGCGTGCCGGAGGCGTTGCCACTGCTGGACTGGCTGTGCGACTGCTACAGCACCGACGCCTTCCGCGCCTTGCCGGGCTGGACGGACTGTCACGTCCTGCGCGCGGGTCTCGCGGCCGTGCCCGTGCGCGCGGCCGACCTGACGTCGCATCTCTACGTCGGCAAGTCGCACATCTGGCCGGTCTCGCCGCTCGCGCCCTTCGTGACGCATTACAAAGGCAAGTCAAAGCGCGAGGCGGATGCCAAGCGGCGGGCGGTGGCGTGATGCCGAAGCGCCGCGATCCGCTGCTCGACGAGGTCCGACGCTATGCCCAGCGGCACGCGCCCGTGGTCGGGCAGTCCTTCAAGGTCGGCACGAATGTGCTGCTCGATGGCCACGCGCCCATCACCATCGGCGACTACGTCTTCCTGGGTCATAACGTCATGGTGCTGACCGGGACGCACGACCCGGAGCGGCGCGGGCGCGAGCGCCAGGCCGTCATCGGCGCGCGGCCGGTCATCATCGAGGACGGCGTCTGGGTGTGCTCGGGCGCCATCATCTGTCCGGGCGTGACGCTGGGCGCGCACAGCGTCATCGGGCCTGGCGCGGTCGTCATGCGGAACGTCGCGCCCTACACCATCGTGGCCGGCAATCCGGCCCGGCGCGTGCGCCGGCTGCGCGAGCCGCTGCCGGTGGCGGCGGAGGCGTTGTGTTGAGCGTGGTCACCTGGCGTTGGACGCCGCACAAGGGCTATCGCTCGACCTTCGGGCCGCAGACCGTCAACGTGCTGCGCCGCATGGTGGCGCGACACTACCCGGCGCCGCACCGCTTCATCTGCGTGACCGACGACGACAAGGGTCTCGACCCGGCCGTCGAGGTCGTGCCGTTGTGGCGCGATTATGCCGACGTGCCGAATCCGTCCGGCCATCCGCGCAACCCGTCCTGCTGGCGTCGCCTCAAGGCGTTTTCGGCCGAGGCCGCGCAGTGGTTCGGCGGGCGGTTTGTGTCGCTCGACCTCGACGTCGTCATCACGGGCGCGCTCGCGCCTTTGTGGGACCGCCCGGAGGACTTCGTCGCCTGGGGCGACACGAACGGGCGCACGACCTACAACGGCTCGATGTATCTGCTGACGGCCGGGGCGCGGCGGCAAGTCTGGGAGACGTTCGAGCCGCGGGCCGCCATCCGGGCCTGCCGCGCGGCGCGCCAATTCGGCAGCGACCAGGCGTGGATCGGGGCGTGCCTGGGGCGGGGCGAGGCGCGGTGGACGCAGGCCGACGGCGTCTACTCGTATCGCAACGACCTGCTTGAGGGGCGCAAGCCGCTGCCGGCCAACGCCCGCGTGGTGGTCTTCCACGGCCACATCGACCCGTGGTCGGCCACCGCGCAGCGCCTGCCCTGGGTGCGGGAGCACTACCAATGAGCACCGGGCGCATGACGCACTGGCTGCAGTGGCAGGTCCACGACGGCACCGAGGATGGCGGCGGGGGCCTGTCCGAGAGCGGCTGGGTGGACCTGCGGGCTGGCTGGGGTGAGGTGCGGCCGACGTCCGCCATGCAGCAGCTCGTCGCGGGCGTGCTGCAGGTCGAGACCTCGCACCGCATCCGCGTGCATTACGACCAGACACTGCTGGCCGAGCGGCGGTCGCTGCGGATTCGGGATCTGGACGGGCCGCTGTATGCCGTGCGCTCGGTGCGCGACAGCGACGGGCGCCGGCGCGAGTTGGAGATTGACGCCGTGCAGGTCAGTGAGGACGTATGAGTCAGGCGGGCAGCATCCTGCCGGAGGTCGTCACGCAGGTCGTGGACCTGCTGCGGGCGGATTCGGCACTGGCCGGCCTACTGGCCGACAGTGACGGGGCCGTGAAGGTCTGGGCGCTGCCGCCGACCGGCATCGTGCCGCCGTATCTCTGGGTCGTCAGCAACAGCGAGGAATCGCTGCCGACCAAGCTCGGTGCCGGGCACTACGGGCGGACCTGCACGGTCAAGGTCATCCCGGTGTCGCGGCAGCGCGGCACATTGGAACTGGATACGCTGGGCAGCCTGGTCATGCAGGCGCTCGAGCGGCAGCCGCTGACGGTGACTGGCTTCTCCGCCGCCGGCATCGTCTGGGAGGTCACGCACGGTCCGATTTTCGGGGAGGCGGACGGCGGCCCGCAGGTCTTGCGGGAGCTGATTTTCCGGGCGAGCGCCCGGTAGGACGAAGGAGAGACGCACATGCCTGGAGAGTATTTCAGCGGCAAAGATGCCCACCTGGCCATCGAGGACTCGGCGTCGCCGCCGGCGATGACCGTNNTTCACGGTGAAGCCCTACAAGGCGCCGCGCGCGGTCAGCATCGCGGGGCACACGCAGGAGTTGTGGACGATTCGCGGGCCGCTCACGGCCGAGGCGGTCGCCTTCTTCCAGCCGATGTCCAACACGACGCTCGGCAAGGCGAAGAACTACATCTGGGGGCCCTACAACAACACGGACGGGGCGCTCAAGTTCGAGGGGACGCTGGACGTGCTGGACTTCATCGAGCACGGGCCGGTCAACGCCGACGGCGTGCCGGAGTTCTCCTGCACGGTCAGCATCCTGACGAAGACGGCCGGCACGTTCGCCGGCGGCTCGTAAGGCGGGGATCATGGCGCAGGGGACGCCGATCACGCTGGACAAGCCGCGCACGCTGCGCTTCACCATCGACGCGGTGGCGCGGCTCGAGGGCGAGGAAGGCTGCGGCCTCGATGAGTTGTGGGCGCGCAAGCAGCGCATCGTGGCGCTGGTGGCGTTGCTCTATCACGGCCTGCGGCACGAGGACGCGAGTCTGACGAAGGCGCGCGTCATCAAGTTGCTGGACCGTTACGTGGAGAACGGGGGCGACACGACCGAACTCAACGAGGCGGTGTTGGAGGCGTTGTTCGCCTCAGGCGTCTACGGCCGGGCCCTGAAGGAGTCGGTCGAGACGTTGCGGGAGGAGAAGGACGAGACGGTGAGTCCGTCGGACCCTCCGACGGCGTCGGGCGACGCCTGACGCCGTTTCGGGCCTGGGTCCGGCGGATCGAGCCGTTGGCCTATGGCGACCTTGGGTTGCGGCCCTGGACGCTGGGCCGACTGACGCCGCGGGAGTTTCGGCTTATGGCCGGCGGGCATCGCCGGCGGGAGGAGGACCGGTGGGTGCGCTTGGCGACGGTGGCAGCCTGGCTGCTGGCGCCGCACACCAAATCGGGACACACGGTGACGGCCGAGGCGCTGCTCGGCTGGCCGAAGAACTGGCGCGTAGCGCGCGAGCGGCAGGCGCGCGAGGACGCGGGGGACGAGCCTGATGGCCGCGGCGAGTTTCGACCTACGCAGCCTGGCCGCGGCGCTCGATCGCGTCAGCGATGATGTCAAGGACGCGGTTGGTGGCAAGGCGCAGACGGCGGCGATCGCCATGCAGTATCACCTCGAGCGCACGTATCCGGTCGGTCCGCGACACCTTCGCAAGGGTGCGTGGGTGGGCGGCGGGGCGTTGCGGCGCTCGGTGGTGCGTGGGCAGCCAGGGAGGTTTGCCGTGACGTCGAAAGGCACGCCCGTGCCGGCCGCCGTCGTGCGCGTGCTGGCGCCGCATGTCCACTTCTACGAGGAGGGCACCGAAGACAGATTCGACCCGACGCGCCGCAATCCTCGCACGGGGCAGCCCAGCCCACGAGGTCGGGCGCCGCGCCAGGGACCGCTGTTCGTTCCGACGGCTGTGCGTGAGCGCGAGCGGATGTTCGCTGCCGCCGCGGCCCTGCTCAACGAGTCCCGAGAACTCTGATGGCCTACAAAGCCACCTTTGCCGCCGACTTCACGCAGTGGGACCGCGCCATTGAGGACGCCAAAAAGGGCCTCACGGAGATGCAACTGCGGACGGATACCGTCCAGAAGCGGATGCAGCAGATGTTCGCGGCGTTCGACGGCAGCAAGATCAAAGCCGAGGCCGATGTCGTCGCGGCGGCGTTTGAGAAGGTCGGACGCGCCAGTAAGTTGACCGTCGATGAGCAGCAGCGCGTCAACGCCGTGATGACCGAGGCGATCGCGAAATACCAGCGGCTTGGCCGCGAGGTGCCGAAAGCCTGGCAGGACATCAAGGCGGAGACCGACGGCGCGTCACAGAAGACGCAGAGTTTCTTCAAGACGCTGGTCGGTGGCGTAGCCGTAGCGAATCTCGCCTCGCAGGCCATTACCAGTCTCGCGCGTAACGCCCTACAGATGGGGCGCGACTTTCTCGCCTCCGCCGACCGCATCGAAGACCTGTCGAACAAGACAGGCATTTCCATTGGTGCCCTGCAGAAGTTTGAGTATGCCGCGTCGCAGACGGGTGGCAGCTTGGATACGCTGACCAACGGCATCCGGGCGATGCAGGAGCGGTTGGGGTCGAATGACAAGGCCGCCATTCAGGCGGTCAAGGCGCTGGGGTTGAGCTTCGACGAACTGCGGAAGCAATCACCCGAGGATGCCTTCATGGCCATCGCGCGTGGCTTGGGGGCGGTGGAGGACCAGTTCGCCAAGGCGGGCATCGCGGGCGACGTGTTCGGCGGGCGAGTCTCGGGCGAGATTCTGCAGATGCTGCCGCAGTTTGATGCGCTCGTAGAGCGGGCCGAGAAACTGGGCCTCGTCATCGACGACAAAACGATCCGGGCGGCGTCGGCGCTGGGCGATGCGTTCGAGACGTTGGGCGCCCAGGGCAAGGCGGCGCTGTTCAATGCGCTGGCTCCGCTGATTCCTGAGTTGGGCCGTCTAGCCGAAGCGGCCGTGCAAGCGGCCCCCAAAATCGGCAATGCCTTGGCCGAAGCGTTCCAGGCGATGGCCGATGCGCTCATCGGCATTCGCATCGCCGGTCTTGAGGCGCAGGAGGTGCTGCTGCGAACGCAGGCCATCTTTATTCAGTTTGCCGCCGCGGCCAAGTCTGCGATTCCTGGCTTCAGCGGCAGCGTGAGCACCGGCACGGCAGGCGCGGTGCTGTTGAATGAGCAAGCCGACAGACTCGCTAAGGAAATCGACCGACTAGTGCTTGAGCGGATGGCGGCACGAATCAAGGTCGTTGACGCGCGTCTGACGCAGGCGACCGGGGCCGTGCCCGCCCCGTTGCTCTATGACCCGTATGCGGCGTCCAAGACGGCGCCGAAGAAGTCCGGCGCGCAGGAGGCGCGTGACATCGCCTTTGCGTTCGGCCTGACGTCGCTGCCCGGCTTCGCGTATGGCAAGCCGACGATGGCCGACGTGTCGGCCTATGCGCCCATTCGTGAGGTGCCGTTTACATATGGCCTGACCTCACTGCCCGGCTTCAATCTCGGCAAGCCATCGATGGCCGACCTGGCCGGCGGCGGCGGCACCGGGGGCCTGTTCGGCGCGGACTTCGGCGGGCGGCTCGGCTCGACCATCCTCTCGGCCTTCACGGGTGGCGGCAACGTCGGGAAGACCGTCGGCGGCTTCTTCGCGCAGTCGTTCTTCAGCGGCGACGTGTGGAAGACAGCAAGTGCTGGCCTGACCAAGACGCTGGGGAGCGTCTTCGGCGGCGCGCTCGGCTCGATCATTCCGGGCCTCGGCACCCTGCTCGGAGGGGCAGTCGGCTCGCTCTTCGGCAAGCTCTTCGGCGGCGAGTCGAAGCAGACCCAGCAGATGCGCGAGCAGTTCCTGGCGCAGGCCGGCGGCATTGACGAAGTCCGCAAGATGGCCGACTACGCCAACTTCTCGCTCGAGCGCCTGCTGTCGACGAAGAAGACCAAGACGTTCGAGGCCGAGGTCAAGAAGCTCGAGGCCGCGTTCGCGGCGGCGCAGAAGCGGGTGCAGGCGCTCATCACCGACCTCGGCAAACTCGCCGATGCGGGTGGCCTCATCAGCGGCGACCTCGCCAAGCGGCTGCTCAAGGACTTCGACAAGCCCGAAGTGCAGGACGCCTTCAAGGCGTTTGTGACGACGAACCTGGAGGCGGCGACGCGCGGCCTGACGGCTTTCCTGCAGGCCAGCAAAGACCTGCCGCTGACAGCGAAGTCGGCCGAGGCATTGGGCGCGGCGCTCGGGGGCGTCTTCCAGCGTCTGCGTGAGCTGGGCACGCCGCTGGCGGATGCCCTCGCCGCGCTCTCGCCGGCGATTGATGCGCTGCAGCAACGGCTCGAGGCGGCGGGCCTGACGGGCGGCGCGGCCTTCGATGCGNNACGCAGGCCATGATTGGTCTGTCCAACAGTGGTCTGCTCACCGAGGAGATGTTCCAGGGCCTCGCCGAGCAGGTCGGCGCGACGTGGGACAAACTCATCCAGGAAGGCAAGTCGGGCGACGATGCGCTGCGACTCATGGCCCCGTCGCTACAGCGGCTGTGGGAGTTACAGCAGAAGTGGGGCTGGGAAGTCGACGAGACCACGCAGGCGCTCATCGACCAGGCGAAGGAGCAGGGGCTGGTGGGCGAGCACATGCGGAGCGTGATGGACCAGGTGTTGACCGTCCTGAAGGCCATCGCCAAAGTGCTCGGGGCTGATATTCCCGAGGCGGCGAAACAGGCGGACGAGGCCATCGGGCGCATCCGGCCACCGAAGGACTGGGATAACGGGCGGCCCGGCATAGGCGATGAGGACTACACGGCGGCGTATGCCCGCGGCGGGCCGGTCTACCTAAACAGCGGCGGTTGGCCGGCGCGCGGCACCGACATCATCCCGGCCATGCTCTCGCCGGGTGAATACGTCGTCTCGGCGCCGGCCGTGCAGCGGGTGGGCGTGGGCACGCTCGACGCGATCAACGCGGGGCAGGCCGTGGGCGGGACGACCGTCAACGTCGCCATCAGCATCGACACGCTCGACACGCAGTCCGTGCGGCAGGCCGTCGAGCAGGACATCGCGCCGGCGCTGGTCGAAGTGCTGCGGCAGAACGTGCGCGGCTTGCGGACGGACACGCAGTATGCGCTGGGGGTACGGGGCTGATGGCCGACGTCCTCTATCAGTTGCCGGATGACCAGGTGGCCGACCTCGCCACCATCACGCTCGACGTGGGCACCGAGGACACGACCTACCCGCTGGCCTACCTGACGGACGGCAACATCGCGCGGCCCTGCAAGGTCAACGAGGTGACGGCCACCTGGAAGTTCGACTTTGGCGCGGCGCAGCGGGTCGACCTCGTCGCGCTCGGGCCGCACAACTTCGACGC
>DKBI01000154.1 GCA_002451175.1 Betaproteobacteria bacterium UBA6904 | reverse complement strand
AGCGCGTGCAGCTTGCCGCGCCGCTCGAGCTCGACCAGCGCGGCGTGACCGGCGTTCGGCCGGGCGCTCCACGCCGGATGCTCCAGCCGGCTCTGCCACGCGAGTCGCCGCACCTCGGGATCGGCCATGTAGTAGCGAATGTCGGAGAGCTGCTCGGCCTTGGGATTCCGCGTCCACACGCCTTGCGGGCCGCGAAAATCCGGAATGCCCGAGTCCGTCGAGATGCCGGCGCCCGTGAGCGCCACCACGCGCCTTGCAGCATCCATCCAGCGCCTCGCCGCCGCAATGCCCGTCATGCTCAAAGTCTAGCGCCGCGCGGCCCGGAGCCGATGACGGCCTCTCCCCGTCGCGCAATCGTCGCACGCGCCTCCTCCACCCGCCCCGCCTTGAGATACGCCGCAATCAAGGTCAGCTCGATGAGATCGCGCTGCGCTCGGCTGCCGCCGATGCGCACAGTCTCGGGCAGCGCGCGCTCAAAGCCCGCGATCGCACGCTCCCAGTCGCCCTTCGCGTACGCGGCAAAACTTTCGGCGAGCAAAACGACCACCGGGCCTGGCGCCAGCTTGCCTGCAGCGAGGCGTTCTTGCAGCCCGCGCAGCAGGCACTCCAGCGCAGCGAAATCCTCGTTTGCCACGCACGCAATGGCCGTGTGCACGTCGGCGAATGCCACGCCGGGTTTCGGGAATTTCTCCAGCGCGTAGCCTTCGACTTCGCGCCAGAGCGACGCCCGACGCGGCACGTCCCCGAGCTCGCTCCGCCAGAGGAACGACACCGCGTCCGTCACGACGTTGAGCGGCGGTCCCCAGGAAGCGCCGGGATGCACGCCATCTCGGTAGGCCTGCCAGGCGCGCTCCGTCATCCCGAGCCGCAGCGCAAACAACGCCACGTGCCAGGAGAGATGACAGTGCATCAGCCCGGCGCGATCGAACTGCGGCAGCCACCCGTCGAGAATTTCGAAGCCGCGCCTCGTCTCGCCCATTTCGTAAAGCACGTGGGCCTGGATGTGCGCGCCGTGGCCGCTGCGCGGGTTGGTCGCCATGCTGCGCTCGATACGCGAAAACGCCTCGTCGAGCCGGCCGGACTCGCAGGCCGCAAAGGCCAATTGCGATTCGAACCACCAGTCCTCGCCATAGTGCGGCGCCAACCCGAGCATCAGCTCGTACAACTCCGATTCGCGCATCGGCCGCCCGCTGAAGCCGATCAGTCCGAACACGCCCGTCGCCGGCGCCAGCACGAGCGCGTCGCGCGGCCACTCTCCGAGGTGGGCGCGCGTCGCGACGAGCGCTTCCGGGGCCTTGCCGTCGATCGCAAGCGCCAATGCGTGGACATGGCTGCGCTCGCGCGCGGTTGCGCCAGCGGCCATTTCCCGGGCGCGAGCAGCCGCTTGGCGCGCCGTCGCCACGTCCGCCTCGAGAAAGAGTCCTCGCGCCAGTGCGATGTGCGCAAGCGCGAAGGCCGGATCTGCGGCGATTGCCGTTTCGAGGTGGCGTCTTACGCCGGCGGATCCGGCGAACAGGCAATCGCATCCCGCGATATAGGCCTGTGCCGCGGTGTGCGACGAGGTCGAGATCGGCAGGCCGTAGCGATCCGTGAGCATGATGGCCCTCCCCGCCGGAATGTTACTCTGCAGTCGGGGAGGAAAAAGGTGACAGCACGTCCGCGACGCATCCTGCCGGCGATCATCGTGTCCCAGTTCGCCGGCGTGTCGATCTGGTTCGCCGGCAACGCGGTGGTCGCCGACCTGCAGCGCCAATGGGGCATCGCGGCGGAGGCCGTGGGCCACATCACTTCGGCGGTTCAGCTGGGGTTCATCTGCGGCACGCTGGTATTTGCGTTCCTGGCCATCGCCGATCGCTTTTCGCCGCGTTTCGTGTTCTTCACCTGCGCCATGCTCGGCGCGCTCGCCAACCTGGCGATCGTCGTCACGGGCGGCGGGCTGACCCTGTTGCTCGTCCTGCGCTTTGCCGCCGGCTTCTTTCTCGCCGGCATCTACCCGGTCGGCATGAAGATCGCGTCCGGGTGGTACCAGAAGGATCTCGGGCACGCGCTCGGCTTCCTGGTCGGCGCGCTGGTGCTCGGCACCGCGTTCCCGCACCTGCTGAAGGCGCTCGGCGCGGCGTGGCCCTGGCAGGGGGTGCTGCTCGGCGCCTCCGGCATGGCCGCCCTTGGCGGCCTGGTGATGCTGGCGCTCGTGCCGGACGGCCCGTTCCTGGCGAAGGGCGCGCGCTTCGATCCGGGCGCGCTCGCCGAGATCTTTCGCTCGCCCGGTTTTCGCAGTTCGGTGTTCGGCTACTTCGGCCACATGTGGGAGCTGTACGCCTTCTGGGCGTTCGTGCCGCTGGTCCTCGCGGCCCGCGCGCCCGGGCACGACACCTCGATGTGGTCGTTCGTGGTCATCGCCGCCGGATTCGCAGGCTGCGTCGCGGGCGGCTTCGTGTCGCTGCGCACGGGCAGCGCGCGCGTCGCCGCCTGGCAACTGGCGGCTTCCGGAGCCTGCTGCCTCGCCTCGCCATGGCTGCTGCAGGGGCCGGAGTGGCGGGTGCTCGCCTTTCTCGTCTTCTGGGGCATCGTCGTCGTCGGCGACTCGCCGCAATTCTCGGCGCTCAACGCCGCCTACGCGCCGCGCGAACGGGTCGGCTCGGCGCTGACGATCGGCAACTGCATCGGTTTCGCGATCACGGTCGCCAGCATTCAGTTGCTGGCCGCGGCACTGTCGTGGATGCCGGCCGAATACCTGTTCCTCCTGCTCGCCCCGGGTCCGCTCCTGGGTCTGCTCGCGCTTCGCCCGCTGCTTCGCGTTAGCATACGCGGATGAATACGCCCCTCCGAAGAACGCTGCTCGCGGCGGCGCTGCTCGCCCTGCCGGCGGCATCGCAGGCTGCCTGCCCCGCGATGCTCGACGAGAAGTTCGACACGCTGATGCAGGGCGAGGCTTCGCTCTGCCAGTACAGCGGCAAGGTCCTGCTCGTCGTCAACACTGCGAGCCGCTGCGGCTTCACGCCGCAATACGAAGGGCTCGAGCGCATCTACCGGAAGTACCGCGAGCGCGGGCTGGTGGTGCTCGGCTTTCCGTCCAACGATTTCGGCGAGCAGGAGCCCGGCAACGCCAAGGACATCGCGCGCTTCTGCGAGGTGAACTACGGAGTGAGCTTTCCGATGTTCGCCAAGTCGCGCGTCGCGGCGGGCGGCGCGAACCCGTTCTACGAAAAGCTGGCGCGCGCCTCCGCGAGCCGGCCGCGGTGGAATTTCCACAAGTACCTCGTGGACCGGCGCGGCGAGCAGGTGGTCGCGTTCCCGAGCGAGGTCGCGCCCGAGGACCGCAGGCTCGTCGCCGAGATCGAGCGCCTGCTCGCGCAGCGCTGATGCGCGCGCCTCAGTAGCGCTGGCGCTGCTTGTCGTGCCCCTTGGCGTAGCCGCGCCCCGGATGGCCGCGCTCGCGCTCCCAGTAGCCGCGATGCAGACGCCACTGCGGCCCGGCGTGCTCCCAGCGCTCGGGCACCCAGACGTAGCCGGGCCGCCCGGCCACCCAGCGGCCGCGGATCCAGACGTGACGGTCCACGTGCCAGACCCAGTAACCGGGCACCCAGATGTAGCCGACCCGTGGCGGCGGCACGACTTCCATGACCGGCGCCGGTGGCGGCACGCCGATCGAGATGATCAGGTCGACGCCGGCCCATGCCGGGACGGCAGTCAACCCCAGCACGAGCGCTGCAGCGGCAAGCAATCGTTTCGGATTCATGCGCGGGCTCCTTGGTTCGGCTACTTTGCGCCTCACGGATAGCGCCCGCGTTGACGATCGTCACGATAGCCGCGGTCGACGGGATAGGCGGGCGCGACGACGACCGCGCGGCTCGGCGCATGAGCGTAGCCGTGGTGCGGCGGCCCGACGGGCACGACGATGCACCCGGACAATCCTGCGGCGGCGAGAACTCCGGCAAGCCATTTCATGATCACCTCCTCGTTGTTGTGCTGGCCTGCGAATAACGCAGCGCCCGCGGAACGGCTCACGGCCATTTGTTACAGGAGGTTGCCGGCGGACCGGCGGCACACGCCCGGGGGCGCGGCGGCGCCGCGCTACACTTCGTAACACAATGACTCCGGAATTCATCACCGTAGGCGACCTGAAGGTCCGGCGCCTCGGCTTCGGCGCGATGCGCGTCTGCGGCCCGCAGGTCTGGGGCTGGCCGAAGGATCGCGCCGCCGCGCTCGCCGTGCTGCGCCGCGCATACGAGATCGGCCACAATTTCTTCGACACGTCCGATGCCTATGGTCCGGAAGTCAACGAGCTGCAGATCGCCGAGGCGCTGCACCCCTACCCGAAGGACCTCGTCATCGCGACCAAGGGCGGGCTGCTGCGCCCGAGCGCACCGCGCTGGGACACCTGCGGCCGCCCCGACCATCTGCGGCGCGCCCTCGAGGGCAGTCTCCGGCGCCTCAAGGTGGAGCGCATCGACCTGTACCAGCTGCATGCGCCGGACCCCGAGGTGCCGATTGCCGAATCCATCGGCGCGCTCGGCGAGCTGCAGAGAGCGGGAAAAATTCGCCACATCGGCGTGTCGAATGTCGACGTCAAGCAGCTTGCCGCCGCGCGGCGCGTGGCNNTTCCTGCCGTGGTATCCGCTGGGCGCAGGCAAGGTGCTGCGCTCGGCAAAGGTCAGGAAGGTCGCCGCGCGGCTGCGCGCGACGCCTGCGCAGGTGGCGCTCGCCTGGCTGCTGGCGAAATCGCGCGTGATGCTCCCCATTCCCGGAACCGGATCGCTCGCGCACCTCGAGGAGAACTTCGCCGCCGCCACGCTGCGCTTGGCGGCCGACGATCGCGCAGTGCTAGACTGAATCCGCACCCGCAGGACCCACGAGGGAGGATCGTGGCCCGGAAGACCACACGCAAGGCAGTTTCCCGCAAGACGAAACGCGTCACGCCAACGAGCAAGGCTCGCCCGGCGGCCCGCCGCGCGAGCGCATCCGACGCGCAGCGCATCGATCTGGTCATGCGCGCCATCAACGAAGGCGTGTACGACTGGGACGTCGCCAGCAACACGGTCTACTACTCCGACTGGGTGCTGCGCGCGCTCGGCCTGAGCGGGCAGGAGCTCAGGACCCCGTCCGATTGGCGCAACCGGATCCACCCCGACGACGTGCAGCGATTCGATGCGGCGCTGACTGCGCATTTCAAGGGGGAGACCGAGCGCTTCCATTGTGAATACCGGTACCGCTCGGCCGATGGCTCGTGGCGCTGGGCGCGCCAGCACGGTTTCTCGATCCGCGACCGGCGCGGGCGTGCCGTGCGCATGATCGGCTCGACGGGCGACGTCACGGAGCTCAAGCTGGCCACCGAGGCGCTGCGCGCGAGCGAGGAGCGCTACGCGCTCGCCACGCGGGCCGCGACCGAGGGCGTGTACGAATGGGATCTCGTCACCGGCCGGCTGATCATTTCGGACACGACAAAGCTGTTCTTCTGGTCGAAGGACGCGACGCTGACCCCGGGCTCGTGGAACGATCGCGTGCACCCGGAGGATTTCGCCGCCTACCGCAAGGCGATTGCGGAGCACTTCCGGGGCCGCACGGCGCAGTTCGAGCACGAGTACCGCATTCGCGGCGCGGACGGCGCCTATCTCTGGGTGCTCGACCGCGGCGTGGGCGTGCGCGGTCCGGACGGCCGCATCCTGAAATTCGTCGGCGCCGTGAGCGACATCACGCCTCGCAAGCACGCGGAAGCGGAAGCGCTGCGCGCACACGATGCAACGGCCCAGGCGCTCCAGCGGCAGACGGCCACCGCCGAGATTCTCAAGGTGATCGCCGCCTCGCCGTCGGACGTTCAGCCGGTGTTCGACGCGATCGTCGGTGCCGTGGCCAGGCTGTTTGGCCGCAAGGCGGCGCTGCGCACCGTGGATGCCGAGGGGTTGCGCCGTCGGGCTCGCAGCTACGACCCCGAGCCCGGCGAGTATCACGGACGCGAGGTGGAGGCGCTGGACCGCAACAGCATCGTCGGCGAAGCCGTCCTCGAAGGCCGGGCGCTGCAATGGCGCGACACGCTCGTCGAAGGCGCCGCCCGCTACGGTCTGGAACAGGCGAAAACGCTTGCATTTCGCTCGATCGCCTCCGCACCGCTGATGCTGCAGGGGCGCGCGATCGGCGTGATCTCGGTGTCGTCGCCCGAGCCGGGCCTGCTGTCGGACAAGCAGATGGAACTGCTCGAGACGTTCGCCGACCAGGCGGTGATCGC
>DKBI01000243.1 GCA_002451175.1 Betaproteobacteria bacterium UBA6904 | reverse complement strand
TTCAAACAAGCCTCGTGGCTTTTGCGAACGCTCGAATGGCCGCGGGGGGATCCCGATACCGTATGCGCTGCCGCAATCCCGTGGCCGCGGGGGTCGCCTCATTTCGGGATGGAGACGAAAATGAACGCGCGAGTCGATTTCGAAGCCCTGACGGCGGGACTTCCCGCCAACCTGATTCCGGCGCCGGTGGCGATGGCGGAGGAGCGCCTGCCCTTCACGGTGCGCGTTGCGTCGGACCACGCACGGCTGCGCAAGGCGGTCGATCTCCGGCAGCAGGCCTATGGTCGGCACGTTCCCGCCCTCGGCGAGCTGCTGCGCCGCGAGGAGCCGAAGGACCGCGAGCGCGGCTGCATCGTCCTCATCGCGGAGTCGAAACTGGACGGCCAGCCGCTCGGCACGATGCGCATCCAGACCAATCGGCACGCGCCGCTCGCGATCGAGGCGTCGGTGGATCTGCCGCCGTCGCTCGCGCATTGCAGTCTCGCCGAGGCGACCCGCCTTGGCGTGGCCCTGGGGCGCGCCGGGCGCGTCGTAAAGACCATGCTCTTCAAGGCGTTTTACCTGTACTGCCTCGCCGAAGGCATCGAGTGGATCGTCATCGGCGCGCGCCCGCCGCTCGATCGCATGTACGAGAGCCTGCTGTTCACGGACCTGCTGCCGGAGCTGGGTGCGGTGCCGCTCAAGCACGCCGGGAACATCCCGCACCGCATTCTCGCGCTCGAGGTGGACACGGCGGACGCGCGCTGGCGCGCGGCGGGACATCCGATGTACGATCTGTACGTCAACACACGCCATCCGGACATCGACATAAGGGAGACAGTTGCCGGACTCGGTATCACGATCGAACACGCGCGTGGTGGGGCGGGGATCGGCGTCTGAAGGCGCCTGGCGGCGCGTACCGCGCCAGGGAAGCTGAATGACGACGCCACGGGCCTCCACATTCGCCCGGCGATTCGGCTTTGACTCCGCACTCGACGCGCTGATCTACGCGCTGTCGGTGTACGGCGTGCCTGTCGTCATCGCGGCGGCGACGCTGTTCGCATTCGTGGCCTGGGAGCGAAGCCACGAGAACGTGACGGGCGAGCCGCTCGCGCTTGCGGTGGTCGCCGACCCCGGCGCCCGCCTGGACCTGGCCCGCGCGCTCGAGCAGCTGCGCGTTGCGCCGCCCGAGAGGCACCGCGACACGCGTCTTGCCGAGACGCCGTTCTGGTTCGCGTTCACGGCCCAGGCGCCCGGCGGCGAAGTCGAACTGCCGTCGCGGCACGCGCTGGAGCTCGCCTGCTGGGATGCGGGCAGCCTGCAGCGGCTCGGTCAGGCGGATCGCGCGGCGTCATCGGGGGCGCTGCAGCCCGCGAAGGCGGGGTTCCTGCTGCGGCTTGGCGAGCGCGAGACCGCGGCGCGCGTCGTGTGTCGTGGCGTGTTCGCCGGACCGGCCCGCATCAGCGCGCTGCAATGGCAGCACGACCCGTTTGCGGCGTCGGTGACGGAATTCCATCGCAACGCGGGGCTCCTGGAGGGCGGCCTGCTCGTGCTCTCGGCGTTCGTGCTCGTCGCGGCGCTGATCAACCGCGAGTGGCTCTACGTGCTTTTCGCCGCATGGCTGTTCGCCAGCCTGCGCATGGCGACGATCTCCGCCGGCTGGGACACGCAGTGGGTCGGGCACACCATTCCCCCGGCCGCCATCTTCGCCGCCCGGAAGGTCACGATCGCGCTGTACTACGTCCTGACGTACGCGCTGTTCGCGCGTCTGTTCGGCGAGGATCTGCGCCGCGTCGGCACCGGCTGGCCGCTGGCGCTCGCGCGCTGGTCCTGCGTCGTCGTGCTGCTCGCGGCCGCGGTGCTGCCGTTCGCCCAGTTCCTGCCCGTCATCTGGGGGGCGACGTCCGTCGGCGTCAGCGTGATCGCCTTCTACCTCGTGCGCATCCTGCGCGTCACGCGCTCGATGGTGGCGATGTGGTACGCGTCCGCGCTCGGGGTCTCGGTGTTCGCCGGGATGTACGAAGTCGTGGCCGCGGCGCTGGGCGTGAAGGAGCTGATCGGCGCGCTGAACAGCATGACCGCCGCGCTGTCTTCCAGCCTGCTCGCCGCGTTCGCCATCGCCGAGCAGATGCGCGCGGAACATGTGGAGCGCGTTCGCGCGGAGACGGACCTGAAGAGCGCCTACGACGCGATTCCCATCGGCGTGTTCACGCTCGCGCGCGACGGGTCCTTCGAGCGCTTCAACCCGGCGCTCGCGGGCATGCTGCGCTTTGCGGCGGCCGACGGCAGGCGGCGCTACTGGCGCGATCATTTCGGTGCGGAGTCGTGGAACTGGCTCGTCGACCGGCTGCTCGAGGGGCGCAGCGACGAGCGCGAGATCCACGGCGTCGGCGGCGGCGCGGCGCGATGGTTCCATGTCAAGGTCGCGCCGGCCGGAGACAAGATCGAAGGCTCGCTGCAGGACATCACGGCGCGCCGCGAAGCCACGGACCGGCTGCAGTTTCTCGCCGAGAACGATCCGCTGACCGGGGTGCTCAATCGCCGCGGCATCGAAAAGATCCTGGAGGCGGCCACGCAGCAGGCGGCCGAGAACCTGCCCGTCGCCGTGGCCTACATGGATCTCGACCGCTTCAAGCTGATCAACGAGCTGTTCGGTCACGTCGCGGGAGACGAGGTGCTGCGCCAGGTGTGCCGCCGCGCCGAAAAGGAACTCGGGCAGGCGGGCGCCATGGGCCGCATCGGCGGCGACGAGTTCGTCATCGTGTTTCGCGACGTCGCGATCGGGGTGGCTGCGGCGACCTGTCGGCGCATTGTCGAGGCCATCGGCGCGACGCCGTTCCAGACCGGCGACAAGGCGTTCCAGGTCAAGACCTCGATCGGCCTGGTGGAGGTCGCAGACCGGCTGCCGGTCAGGGATGCGATCGCCGTGGCGGATCGCGCGTGCCGGGCAGCCAAGACGGGTGCGCACGAGGGGCTCGTGGTCAACGATCGCGGCGCCAGCGCCTTCCGCGACTGGGCGAGGGAGCGCGCGGTCGTGGAGCGGCTGGGCACGGGCACGGCGCCCGAGGGGCTGTTTCTCGCGATGCAGCCCATCCTCGCCGTGCGCGCGCCGTTTACCTCGCTGAACTTCGAGGTGCTGGTGCGCATGCGGGAGGCCGACGGCTCGGTGACGCCCGGCGGGCTGCTGGTGGCGACCGCCGAGAACAACGGCCGTGCCTCGGTCATCGACCGCTGGGTGATGTCGAACACGCTCGGCTGGCTCGACCGCCATCACGCGCGCCTCGCGGCGACGCATTTCGTGTCCATGAACCTGTCGGGCGCCTCGCTCAATGACGAGCGCTTCGTCCACGACGCATTCGCGATGCTCGCCGAGGCGCCGCGCGCGGCGCAACGTCTGTGCCTCGAGATCACCGAGGGGGTCGCCTTGCACGACCTGGACAACACGCGCCGCTTCATCGACCGCGTGCGCAGCTACGGCGCCAAGGTGGCGCTGGACGATTTCGGCGCGGGCTACACGTCCTTCTCGTATCTGCGGGAGCTGCCCGCGGACGCGCTGAAAATCGACGGCAGCCTCATCGTCAACGTCAACGCGCATCCGGCCAACCTGGCGATCGTCGAGACGATCGTCGAGCTGGCGCGCAATCTGGGCATGCGGTCGGTTGCCGAGTGGGCGGAGGATCAGGCGACGCTCGCCACGCTCGCGGAGATCGGCATCGATTACGTGCAGGGATTCGTGGTCGCGCAAGCGCAGGATCCCGCGGCGCTGCTGGCCGCGCAGAGCTCGGCGAGCTTCATCATGGACGCCGAGGTGCTGCGCTACGTGCGCGACACGCTGGCGCCGGCCGCGGAGAGCGGCGCGCCACTACTGGCGGCGCGCCGGGAGCGCCCGACGCTGAAGCTGCTGTGAGGCCGCGCGCCGGCCGGCGCGCGGCGCATCAGACGACGAGCATGCCGCCGTCGAGCAGGATCGACTGGCCCGTCATGCCGTCCGACTCCGGCGCGCCGAGGTAGACCGCCAGCTCGGCAATCTCTCCGGGTTGCAGGAAGCGGCGCAGCGGCACGCGTCCGAGCGCCCCTGCCTTCACCTTCTCGAACGGCACGCCGAGGATTCCCGCGTGGGCGCGGAATTCCTCGAGCATGTCGGTTTCCACGAATCCCGGGCAGATGGCGTTGACCTGGATGCCGTGCGGGCCTGCCTCGAGCGCGGCGCAGCGCGTCAGGCCGACGAGCGCGTGCTTCGAGGCGTTGTAGGCGCTCTGGTTCATCGACGCCCACTTGCCCGCCGTCGAGGCGATGTTGACGATCTTGCCGCGGCCGCGCGCGAGCATGTGCCGCAGCACGAGCTGCATGACGTGGAACGCGCCGTACAGATTCACCTGCATGATGCGGTCGAAGTCCTCGGGCGTGTAATCGACGAGGCGCGCCGCCTTGTAGATGCCGGCATTGTTGACCAGCACGTCGATGCGGCCGAATGCCGAGAGGGCCGCGTCGATCATCGCAGTGACCGCGGCGCGATCGCTGACGTCCGCCGTGTGCAGCACGGCCCTCGCGCCCTGGTGCTCCGCCAGCGCCCGGGTTTCGTCGAGTGTCGACCGGCGGGTGGCGGTGAGGAAGAGGTCCGCGCCTTCCGCCGCATAGCGCACGGCGATCGCGCGGCCGATGCCGCGGCTCGCCCCGGTGATCAGGGCGACACGCCCGCTCAAGCGTCCCGCGCGGTTCGGCGCGCCCATGGCTCAGCGCGCCAGCTGCGGCAGCGCGTCGACGTGGCGGCAGATGGCGCCCGGCGTCGTGAACCAGGCGCGCTCGGCGTGCGCGAGCAGGTGCTGCAGGGCGCGCCGCAGGTGGCGCAGGCGATACGGCTGGCCGACGAGGTAGGGGTGCAGGGCGATGCCCATGACGAGCGGCTGCGCCTCGCATTGCAGCCGCATCTCGTCGAAATTGTCGACGATCATGTCCGCGAAGGCTGCGCCGTCCATCTGCCGGGCCACGATCATGGGGATGTCGTTGAGCTCCTGGGGATAGGGGATCGACCAGAGCGATTGCCCGGAGCGCGTCGCGAAGCGCACGGGCTGATCGTCGTGGCACCAGTTGAGGGTGTAGCGGTAGCCGGTCTCGGCCAACAGGTCGGGCGTGGTGAAACTCTCCGAGATCCAGGGCGACAGCCAGCCGGCCGGAGCGCTTCCCGACTCGCGCTCGATGCGCGCGCGGCACGCCGCGAGCAGCGCCCGCTCGCCGTCTTCGGGGAGCGCGGCCTGGCGCTCGGCGTTGGTATGTCCGTGGCCGATGAGTTCATCGCCGCGGCGCACGAACGCCTCGACGACCTCGGGACAGTAGTCGTAGAGGGCGGTGTTGAGCAGCACGCCGACGGGGAGCCGCAGCGCCTCGAACAGCTCCAGGCAGCGCCACACGCCCACGCGATTGCCATAATCGCGCCAGGCGTAGTTCAGGACGTCGGGCTCCGGGCTCTTCGGTCCCAGCGCGGCGCCGAGCCCGTCGCCGAAATCGAAGTGCTCGATGTTGAAGCCGAGGTACACGGCCAGGCGACGGCCATCGGGCCAGGCATAGTCCGGCCGGTGGCCGATGCCGGCATAGGGGTAGCGGCCGTGATGCTTGAGAATGCGGTTCATGGGGGGCGAGGCGGCTCCAGGGGAGTGCGCGGCGCACCGCAGCGGTGCATGTTCGGCTAGACTACGGCGCGATCAGGGTTGGGCGAGACCGGCGCGGACCAGCAGCCATTCGGCGCTGTCGTTCCAGACTTCCATCTTGACGATCTTTCCATGCCGCACGACGTAGCGATCGACGTACCGATTGCCCTCGAACGGGGTGCCGTCGAGCCATTCTCCGTACAGCGTGCCGGTCTGGTATACGACGGTTTCCGCGGCGCTGCCGCCTGCGACGACGTGCGTGGGGCCGAATTGCTTCTTCACCCACTTGTACCGGGCGCGGTTGAATGCCGTCGCCTCGGCCGGGTCGTGCATCAGCCGGTTGCCGGTAAAACGGATCTCGAGCTCGGGCGCGCAGTACGCGCGCGCCGCGTCCGGATCGGGGATCATGTGCAGGCGCAGGTAGGTCTCGACCAGTGCGGCGGCCTGCTGCGCCGGGTCGGCCGCGAGGGCGGCGGGAGTTTGCGCGGGCATGGGGGAAAGATTATCACGGCGAAGTTGGCCCGCCGCTTGCATGGGTAGGATCGTTTGCTTTCATTGACATCATCCAGAACCAAGGAGGCTTGCATGGCTACAGCTTGGACCCGGCGCAGCATTCTCGGATTGGCGGTCGCCGCCGCATTCGGCGCGTCGCTGCCCGCATTCGGCGCGGACACCATCAAGATCGGACTGGTCACCGCGCTCTCCGGCCAGTCCGCGCGCGCGGGCGAGGCGATCACGCGCGGCCTGACGATCGCCATCGACGAACTGAACGCCTCCGGCGGCGTGCTCGGGCGCAAGTTCGAGCTGCTGCGGCGGGACGACGAGGCGACGCCGGCCAAGGGCGTGATCGCGGCGCGCGAGCTGGTGTTCAAGGAAAAGGTCGCGGTGCTCTTCGGCGGCCTGGACACGCCCGTGTCGCTGGCCATCGTGCCGATCATGAACGAGGCGAAGGTGCCGTTCATGGGCCCCTGGGCGGCCGGCACGCCGATCACGCGCAACGGCGCGAACCCGAATTTCGTGTTCCGCGTCTCCGCGGTGGACGAGATCGTCGACAAGGCGATGCTGCAGTACGCGCAGAAGACGTTCAACGCGAAGAAGCCCGGGCTCATCCTCATCAACAACCCCTGGGGCGAGTCGAACGAGAAGGGCTTGCGCGCCGCGATGGACGCCAAGGGGGTGAAGGCGGCCGGGATCGAGAAGTTCGAGGGCAACGACGTGGACGTGGTGCCGCAACTCACGCGGCTCAAGCAGGGGGGCGCCGATTCGCTGTTCCTGGTCGGCAACGTCGGGCCGTCGTCGCAGGTGGTCAAGTCGCTGGATCGCATGGGATGGAAGGTGCCGATCGTGTCGCACTGGGGGCCCGCCGGCGGGCGTTTCACGGAACTGGCCGGCCCGAACGCGAAGGAGGTGCACTTCGTGCAGACCTACAGTTTCTTCGGCAAGCAGGGCGCCGTGGGCGAGAAGGTGATGAAGAGGCTGATGGCGACGTATTCCGACATCAAGGGGCCGGGTGACGTGACGCCGGCCGTGGGCGTGGCGAATGCCTATGACGCGATGCACCTCGTGGCGCTCGCCATCCGCAACGCCGGATCCACCGACGGGCCGAAGGTTCGCGAGGGCTTCTACAAGATCGCCACGTACGACGGGCTGATCAAGAAGTACAGCAAGCCGTTCACGCCGGACAATCACGACGCGATCAACGAGAACGACTACGTCTGGACGCAGTTCATCGACAACCAGATCCTGCCGGTCGGCATGAAGCAGTAAGCCCGTTACAATCCGCGCACGACGGCCGCTTCGGCGGCCGTTCGTTTTTTGCTCATGCTCATCGTCTCGGCACTCATCACCGGCCTGGGCCTCGGCAGCATGTACGGGCTGCTGGCGCTCGGGTTCCACGTCACGTACGCGGTTTCCGCGACGGTGAATTTCGCGCAGGGCAGCTCGATGATGCTCGGCGCGGTGTTCGCCTACACCTTCGCGGTGCGTCTCGGCTGGCCGCTGCCCGCGGCCGTCGCCATGGCGCTCGTCCTGTGCGCGGTCTACGGCGCGCTGGTCGAGCGGCTGGCGGTGCGCCCCTTCGTGCGGCGCGGGTCGAACGCCTGGCTGATGGCGACGGTGGCGCTCGGCATCCTGGCGGACAACGCGGTGCTGTTCACGTTTGGCAAGGAACCGCGCGGCTTCCCGATGGCCTGGGCGTCCGGATCGATCGAGGTGGCGGGAATCAATCTCGCGCCGCTGCAGCTCGTCATCCCGGTGGCCGGGATCGCGCTGGCGGCCGCCTTGCACGCGTTTTCGCGGTACACGCGCCACGGCAAGGCCATGCTGGCGGTGGTGCAGAACCCCGAGGCCGCGCGCCTCATGGGCATCAACGTGCCATTGGCGATCCTCGGCGCGTTCGCGCTCTCCACGGTGTTCGCCGGCGCGGCCGGCATCCTCATCGCGCCGCTGTTCAACGTGCATTCCGACATGGGCACCGTCTTCGGCCTCAAGGCCTTCGCCGTGGCGATTCTCGGCGGCATCACGAGCGCCTGGGGCGTGATGCTCGCCGGCATCCTGTTCGGCGTCGTCGAATCGATGATCACCGCGCTGCTCGGCTCGAGCTACACGCAGGTGCTGACCTTCGCCGTCGTCATCGTCGCGCTCGCCGCGATGCCCAACGGGCTGTTCGGCCGCGTCGAGGTGAAGAAGGTATGAATCGGCTGCTGCCGGCGCTCGCCCTGGCGGCGGTGTTTGCGGCCGCGGCGGCGTTCACGGCGGTGGCCAACAGCTACTACGTGTTCATCATGGCCACGCTCGCGCTCACCGCGATCGTCGGCATCGGCCTCAACATCCTGCTCGGGCTGACCGGGCAGGTCTCCTTCGGCCACGTCGGCTTCTACGCCATCGGCGCCTACACCGTGGCGGTTCTTACCGTGACGGCGAAGCTGAGTTTCTGGATCGCGCTGCCGCTCGCCGTGGTGATTTCGGCGGCGACCGGGGCGCTGCTCGCCCTGCCGGCAATGCGCGTGCGCGGTCCCTATCTGGCCATGGTGACGATTGCGTTCGGCTTCGTGGTCGAGCACGGCGCGGTCGAATGGCGCGCGCTGACCGGCGGCCAGAACGGCATCATGGGCGTTCCGCAGCCGGCGCAGTTCGGCGAGCGCGGCGTGGCGCTGCTGTCGCTGGGAATCCTGGCGCTCGTCGTGCTGGCGTTCTGGCGGCTGCAACGCTCGGCCTGGGGCTCGGCGATGCGCGCGGTGAAGGATTCGGAAGTCGCCGCCGAGTCGGTCGGTCTCAATCCGGTGTTCGTCAAGACGCTGGCGTTCACGCTGTCCGCGGCCTGCGCGGGGCTCGCGGGCGGGCTGTTCGCTTCGCTGTCGGGTTTCGTGACGCCGTCGACCTTCGCGTTCCTGCAATCGATCCTCTTCGTGCTCGTCGTCATCGTCGGCGGTGCGGGCACGCTGAGCGGGCCGCTGGTCGGTGCGGCGATCGTCGTGCTGGTCCCGGAGCTGCTGGCCGGCCTGGCGGAATACCGGCTGCTGTTCTTCGGCGCCCTCATGCTGGCGGTGCTGTGGGCGGCGCCGGAGGGCATCGTCGGGGAGGTGGCGCGCTGGCTGCAGCGCCGGCGCGAGCGCGTGACGGCGCGCCCGACCGAGGCGATGCCACTCGCGCCGACGCGTGCCGGGCTCTCGGTGGAAGGGCTGACGATTGCCTTCGGCGGGGTGCGCGCGGCGACCGGCGTCAGTTTCTCGGCGCAGCCGGGCGCAGTCACGAGTCTGATCGGGCCCAACGGGGCCGGCAAGACCACGGTGCTCAACATGCTCGGCGGGTTCTACCGGCCCGATGCCGGCAGGGTGACGCTGGGCGAGCGACCGGTCGCCGGCATCCCGGCGTACCGGATCGCGCGGGCGGGCATCGCGCGGACCTATCAGACCTCGCAGCTCTTCGGCAGCCTGTCGGTGCTGGAAAATCTCGTCATCGCCTCGCCCGAGCGCTCCGGCACCGAGGCGGCGGCGGAGGCGTTGCTCGCTTTCGTTGGCTACCGCGGCGACCTCCACGCTCGGGCGGCCGATCTGCCGCACGTCGATCGGCGTCTGGTCGAGATCGCGCGCGCGCTCGCCACACGGCCGAACTACATGCTGCTCGACGAACCGTTCGCCGGCATCGATCCGATC
>DKBI01000095.1 GCA_002451175.1 Betaproteobacteria bacterium UBA6904 | reverse complement strand
ACGGCGACCGCGGAGATCCTCAAGGTCATCGCGAGCTCCCCCTCCGACGTGCAGCCCGTGTTCGAGGCCATCGTCGAAAACGCCGCCCGCCTCATGGCGCCATGCAACTGCGGCATCATGATGCTCGAACGCGACCAAATCCACTTCCGCGCCGCCGCCGGCGCGACGTCGACGCCGGCGCAGCTCGAGCGCATGCGCGCGCTGTTCCCGATCGCCTACGACGCCCAGCGAAACCTGGTCTCGCGCGCAATCGCGGAGAAGCGCGTGGTGCACGTCGATCCCGTCGCCGACGACGCGCCCGACTCCGCGAGAGCCGTGTCGCAGGCGATCGGCGCGCGCTCGATCACGCACATTCCGCTCGTCCGGAGCGGCAACGCCATCGGCACCATCGCGGTGCGGAGCGACGATCCCGCCTACCGCCTGTCCGACAAGCAGCTCACACTGATCCAGACCTTCGCGGATCAGGCGGTGATCGCGATCGAGAACGTGCGGCTGTTCAACGAGACGCGGGAGGCGCTCGAGCGGCAGACGGCGACGGCGGAGATCCTCCGCGTCATCTCGCGCTCGCCCACGGACATCCAGCCGGTGCTCGATGCGGTCGCGGAGAGCGCAGCCCGGCTGTGCGAGGCGGCCGATTGCACGATTTACCGCCTGGACGGGAATCGGCTCGTGCTCGCGGCGCACCATGGCTCCGTCGCACCGGGGATCATCGGCACTTTCAGTATTCCCCTGAGCCGCGAATCCATCGGGGGTCGGACAGTCCTGGAAGCGAGGACGCTTCACGTCGCGGACATACAAGCTGCGGCAGACGAATACCCGGCGACCTTTCAAATCATGCGGCAGATGGGGCTCCGTGCCATGCTCAGCGTCCCATTGATGCGCGACTCCGTCGCGCTCGGCGCGATCCAGCTTCCGCGCACCGCGGTCCGGCCTTTCACGGATCGGCAGATTGCGTTGCTCGAGACCTTCGCCGACCAGGCGGTGATCGCGATCGAGAACGTGCGCCTGTTCAACGAGCTGAGGGAGCGCACCGACGCGCTGACGAAATCGGTCGGCCAGCTCACCGCGCTCGGCGAGGTCGGCCGGGCGATCAGCTCGACGCTCGACCTCGACAAGGTGCTGCCGACGATCGTCTCGCGCGCGGTGCAGCTGATGGGACTCGACGGCGGCGCGATCTACGAGTACGACGAGGCCGCGCAGACGTTCACCCTGCGCGGCGGCGAGAACCTGCGCGATGAGATCCTCGAGCTGAACCGCAGCCAACCGATCCGGCTGGGCGACGGTTTCATCGGGCGCGCGGCTTCGACGCGCACGCCGGTGCAGGTCGCCGACCTGATGGACGTCCCCGCGCAGATGCGCGCGCGCGACGTGCTGCTCGGCATCGGCGCGCGCGCGCTGCTCGCGGTGCCGCTGCTCACCGAGGGTCACATCCTCGGCGCGCTCGCCGTGATCCGCAACCGCCCGGGGGACTTCGCGCCCGAGGCCATCCGCCTGCTCGAGACCTTCGCGACGCAATCCGCGATCGCGATCCAGAATGCGCGCCTGTTCCGCGAGATCGAGGACAAGAGCCGCCAGCTCGAGGNNGACGTCCCCGCCGACATGCAGGAGCCGCTCGCCGACATCCAGACGAGCGGCAAGCACCTGCTGCGCCTCATCAACAACGTGCTGGACCTCGCGAAGATCGAGGCCGGGCGCATGGAGCTCGCGCTCGCCGACTACTCGGTGCACGACACCGTGGAGAGCGTGCGCGCGACGCTGTGGCCGCTCGCCGCGGAAAAGGGGCTCGAGTTCACCGTCACCCTGCCCGAGGACATCCCCCTCGCCCACGGCGATTCGGGCCGCATCACCCAATGCCTCGTGAACCTCGCCGGCAACTCGCTCAAGTTCACCAAGCAGGGCAAGGTCGAGGTGGCGGTCGAGCACGCCGACGGGCTGCTCACCTTCCGCGTCTCCGACACCGGCATCGGCATCGCGCCCGAGAAGATCAGCGGCCTCTTCACCGAGTTCAAGCAGACCGACGCGACGATCGCCTCCGAATACGGCGGTTCGGGGCTGGGCCTGTCGATCGTCAAGAAATTCGTCGAGATGCACGGCGGGCGGATCTGGGTCGAGAGCGAGCCCGGCCAGGGGTCCGACTTCATCTTCGAAATCCCGCTGCGCGCGGGCGAGGCGGCGACATGACGCAAAAGACGATCCTCTACGTCGAGGACAACGAATTCAACCGCAAGATCGTGCGCGACCTCCTCAAACGCACGAGCTATCGCCTCGTCGAGGCGCACGACGGCGAAGCGGGCGTCGCCGCCGCGCTCGTCGAACGGCCGGACCTCATCCTCATGGACATCCAGCTGCCGAAGATCTCGGGGCTGGATGCAACGCGCCAGCTGCGCGCCGAGCCCGCGACCGCGGCGACGCCGATCATCACCATCACGTCGTTCGCGCTCTCCGGCGACGACCAGAAGGCGAAGGAAGCCGGCGCCACCGCCTACCTCGCCAAGCCGTACAGCCCGCTCGAACTGCTCAAGCTCATCCGCCAACTCGCGCCGGAATCGTAGGCGAGGCGCCACCCCGGGCGTGTGATAGATTGCGGCGTCCCGCAACCGCCCCCGCTCGCCATGCCCGTTCCCAGCCGCATCACCGATCTCCACGCGCAGATGACCACCTGGCGGCGCGACATCCACGCGCATCCCGAGCTCGGCTTCGAGGAGCACCGCACGGCGGATCTGGTGGCCGCGCAGCTCGAAGCCTTCGGCATCGAGGTGCACCGCGGCGTCGGCCGCACGGGCGTCGTGGGCGTGCTGCGCGCGGGCAAATCGAGTCGCCGCGTCGGCCTGCGCGCCGACATGGACGCGTTGCCGATGCAGGAGCACAACGAGTTCGGTCACCGCTCGCGCAACCACGGAAAGATGCACGCCTGCGGTCACGACGGCCACACCGCGATGCTGCTCGCGGCCGCCAAGTACCTCGCGGAGCACCGGAACTTCGACGGCACCGTGCACCTGATCTTCCAGCCCGCCGAGGAAGGCGGCGCGGGCGCGCAGCGAATGATCGACGACGGCCTGTTCGAGAAGGCGCCCTGCGACGCGGTGTTCGGCATGCACAACTGGCCCGGCTTCAAGGTCGGACAGTTCGGCGTGCGCGCCGGCCCGATGCTCGCGAGCAGCAACGAGTTCACGATCACGATCGGCGGCAAGGGCGCGCACGCGGCGCTGCCGCACAACGGCACCGACCCGGTCCTCGTCGCCACGCACGTCGTGCAGGCGCTGCAGTCGATCATCACCCGCAACAAGAAGCCGATCGACTCCGCGGTGCTGTCGGTCACGCAGATCCACGGCGGCGACGCGTACAACGTGATCCCTGACACCGCGACCATCTGCGGAACGGTGCGCACCTTCACCATCGAGGTGCTCGACCTGATCGAGTCGCGGATGCGCCAGATCGTCGAGCAGCTGCCGCAGGCTTTCGGCGCGAGCGGCTCGCTGAACTTCCACCGCAACTATCCGCCGCTGACCAACCACCCGAAGGAGACCGACTTCGCGCGCGAGGTGCTCGCCGACGTCGTCGGCGCCGACAACGTGCTGGAATGCGAGCCGACGATGGGGGCCGAAGACTTCGCGTTCATGCTGCTGGCCCGGCCCGGCTGTTACGTGTTCGCGGGCAACGGCGAAGGCGCCCACCGGGAGGCGGGACACGGCGCCGGCCCGTGCATGCTGCACAACCCGTCGTACGACTTCAACGACGACCTGATCCCCGTCGGCGCGACGTACTGGGTAAGGCTGACCGAGAAGTTCCTGGCCAAAGACTGATCGAGGCTCGATTGCCGCGGGGGCGTGGCTGATGCTGGCGTTCGTGATACGCCGCCTGGTTCAGGCGACGGCGGTGATGCTCGTGGTCGCGTTCATCGCCTTCTCGCTGTTCCAGTACGTGGGCGACCCGGTGCTCGCGCTCGTCGGACAGGACGCCACGCCGGAGCAGCGCGAACAGCTGCGCACCGACCTGGGGCTCGACCGGCCCTTCTATGTCCAGTTCGGGCATTTCGTCGGCAACGCGGTCAGCGGCGAGTTCGGCCTGTCCTACAGGCAGGGCCGCAAGGTGTCGACGCTGTTCCGTGAGCGCATGCCGGCCACGCTCGAGCTCTCTTTCGCGGCGGCCGCGCTGGCACTGTGCGTCGGCATACCCATGGGGGTGTACACAGCGCTGCGGCGGCGCGGACTGCTGTCGAACGTGTTCCTGGCGCTGTCGCTGATCGGCGTCTCGCTGCCCACCTTCCTGATCGGCATCCTGCTG
>DKBI01000096.1 GCA_002451175.1 Betaproteobacteria bacterium UBA6904 | reverse complement strand
TTGAGGATCTCCGCGGTCGCCGTTTGCCGCTCGAGCGCTTCCCGGGTCTCGTTAAAGAGGCGCGCGTTCTCGATCGCGATCACTGCCTGGTCGGCGAATGCCTTGAGGAGCGCGTGCTCCTTCTCGGAGAAGGAGCCAACCGTTTCCCGCCCGACGAAGATCGCGCCCAGGCCGCGGCCTTCGGAGAGCAGCGGCGCCATGATGAAGGCCCGGAAGCCCACAGTCTCGGCGCCGCGCCGGGCGTACTGCGGCACATCGGGGTCGCCGAGCGCGTCGGGGTAGTGAATGGCCTGGCCCGCGCCGATTGCGGCCCCGGTCGCCGACCCGGGCACGGGATGAGGGAAGTTCTCCCTGCGCAGTTTCTCTGCACCAGGGAATTTTCCGTATGCGCCCGCATGAACCATCCCGTCGGGCCCGATCAGGTTGAGGCCGACCCGGCTCGTGGCGAAGAGCCGCTCGCAGCTCTCGACGATCTTTTCGAACACGGGCTGGGCGTCCGAGACGGAGTTGCTGATCACGTTCAGCACCTCGGCCGATGCACGCTGCTGCTCGAGCGCCTCCTTGGTTTCGTTGAGCAGGCGCGTGTTCTCGATCGCGATCACCGCCTGGTCGGCGAACGCGCGCAGCAGTTCGATCTGCTTCTCGGTGTACGCGCCGAGCGTGGTCTTGGAGACGAACACGCCGCCGATCGACTTCCCGTCGCGCAGCAGCGGTACGCCCAGCATCGCGCGGATGCCGGCCGCCCTTACCGCTTCGCGTGTGTAGGACGGCACATCTTCCGCAGTAACGTCCGGGTAATGAACCGTCTGTCCGCGCACGACGGTCAGGTTGACCGCGGAATTCAAGTCCAGTGGCCGTGGAAAGCTGGCGCGCAGCGTTCCCAGACGCTCTTCGTCCAATCCGGCGGCCGCAACGAGCTCGATCCTGTCGCCGCGGATCAGCGTGACGCCCACCTCCGCATCGCTAAGGAGTCTGTGTGCAGACTCTGCGATCGAGTCGAACACCGGTTCCACGTCGGAGGGCGAGCCCGCGATCACCTTGAGGATCTCCGCAGTCGCGGTCTGCCGCTCGAGCGCTTCCTGGGTCTCGTTGAAGAGGCGCACGTTCTCGATCGCGATGACCGCCTGGTCGGCGAAGGTTCGCAGCAGTTGGACATGGCCGTCCGTGATGGCATTCGCCTCCGCGCCCGCCACGTGGATCACCCCCACGGCGGCGCCGCCGCGCAGCATCGGCACGTAGGCGATCGTCCGGAATCCGCGTGCGCCTGCGATCCGTCGACCTTCTTCGGTGTAGCTCGGGTCAGTCTCGGTGTCACGGACCAGGAGCGGCCTTGCAGTGCGCACCACGTCCGCCATCGGCGTCCGGCGGCCGAGCGGCATCGGGTAGAACGAGCGCACGAGATCGTCCGCCGCCGGATCGGTCGAGGTCAGCGCGACGAGATGCAGGTGATCGCCCAGCACCCGCGTGACGCTGCAGGAGTGTCCGCCCACGAGGCGGATCGCACTACGCGCGATCGCGTCGAACACGGGACGAACGTCGGAGGGCGAGCGCGCGATCACCTTGAGGATCTCCGCNNGGTCGCCGTCTGCCGCTCGAGCGCGGCGGCGGTCTCGGCGTGCGCGCGCTCGAGCGCAAGCTCGGCCTCCTTGCGCGCGGTGACGTCTGCCGTGGCGCCGATCATGCGCACCGCGCGGCCCCTCGCGTCCCGGATTGTCGTGCCGTACTGATGGAACCAGCGGAATTGACCGTCTATTCCCAGCCGGAACTCGCATTCGAAGCGCTCGTCCGCGCTCTTGAAGTGAGAGATCAATTCGGCGCTGAAGCGCTCGCGATCCGCCGGATGGAGGAGCGCGAGCCAACCCTCGCTGCTCAAACCCTGTCGCAGGATGTTTCGCCCGAAGCGGTCGGTGCTCGTGCGGACCGCGAGGCCCGAATACGAAACACGACCGGCCACGATATCGTAGTCGTAGATTCCCTCACTCACCGCGCGCTCGACGAGGTCGAGCCGCTCCGCAGTACGCTGCGCCTCGGTGACGTCCTCGTAGGTGACGAGAAGCTGTTTCGGTGCGACGCGTCTCGCCGTCGCCCTGAGCGCTCGGCCTGTGGGCAGGCGCAACATGCGCGGTTTTCCGGCGCGGCCCGTGAGCCCGGCGTCGTGGGCCTTGAACTCGGCGAGCGCGAGCCCGCGCCTGAGCAGGCGCTTGGGAAAGAGCTCTAGCTCGACAAGCCGCGCGCTCCACTCGACGAGCCGGCCGGCGGCATCGAAAAGGGCGAACGCGAGCGGCAGCGCGTCGAGCACGCCGCGCAGGGCGTGTTCGGCGCTCACTGGGGCTCGCTTGGGCGATCGCTTGGCGGATGCGGTGCGAACCGCGCGCTTGGATCCGATGACACCCCCTCCTGACTGTCATGCGGGACCGCGCGAGTCTAGCATCCCGCGGAATCACGCCGTACCGCGCGCAGCACGCCCACGAGACCCGTGCGGCTGCGGCCAACGGCGGGTTCGGGCGCTTCGGTAAACTGCCGGCGAATCCCCACCAGGCGCGGCGCGGCGGCGAAGCATGAGCGGAACGGCTCGGACCATCGGTTCGTGGTCCATTCGAACGAAGATCGTGGTCGGCACCGGCATCGTCGTGTCGGCGAGCTGGCTGCTGCTCGTCGGATTCAGCTTCGCCGCAACGAGCCTGCTGCTCAACATCTCCGCGAAGCAGATGTTCGAGTCGGCCAGCCGGGTCCTTTCCGCCGAGATGCGCCATGCCTACGAGCCCGTCGAGCGCACCACGGCGCTGCTGGCGGTCAGCAAGATCGTCCTCGCCCGAAGCGAGGCGGACCGGCTGCGGTTCGTCCCCGTGCTCGTCGAGCGCCTGCGGGACCTTCCGGCGGCGACCGCGATCCAGGTGGGCGACGACGCCGGCGGCTTCTTCATCGTGCGGGCGCTGAACGAGGTCCTCGTCGGGCGGTTCGAGGCGCCGCCCGGGACGGCCTTCGGCGCCGACCTCATCGAGGGCGGCTCGGGGCGCTTCCGGCGCTGGTTCTACGACGACGCGCTGAAGCTCATCGAGTCGCGGGAGCTGCCGCCGTCGGCGTTCGATCCGCGCAGCCGCCCGTGGTACCAGCGCGCAGTCGACGCCGATGGCGTGGTGGCGACGCCGCCGTACGTGTTCTTCTTCATGGGCAAGATCGGCGTGACGCTGGCGCGCTCCACGGCGGACCGCAGCACGGTCGTCGCCACGGACATCACGCTGGATTCCATGTCGCGCGCCCTGGCCGCGCATCGCATCACGCCCTCCGCGCAGGCCCTGATCGGCGGTCCGCGCGGCGTCCTCGCTTGGAGCGGCGCCGGAGCGGCGCTGGTCACGGAAAGCGGCGGCGCGCTGCGGGCGCGCACGCTCGGGGAACTCGGGCACCCGGCGTTTTCCGCGATCGCCGCCGGGCAGACCGCGCAGGGGTGGCTCGTGCACCGCGCGCCGCTCGGCATCCGCTCGGCGCAGGACGCCGAATTGATCATCGCGGTGCCCGAAGCCGAACTCCTCGCGGAACTCGCGGGAGTCCGCACGCGGGTGCTGGTGATTTCGTTCGTCATCCTGGCGCTGGTGGTTCCGCTGACCTGGGCGCTGGCCAATCGCATTGCGAACCCGCTGCGCGACCTGCACAAGGCCATCCGGCGCGTCGGCGAGGGCGATTTCGATTTTGGCTTGCCGGAAGCGCGCACGCGCGACGAGGTCGGCGACCTCAACCGCGCGCTGCGGGCGATGCAGGGGTCGCTGAAGCGCCACGTCGAGGCGCTGGCGGCGGCAGCGGCGGCGCGCGAGCGTCTGCGCAGCGAGCTGGACATCGCCCGGCGCATTCAGATGGGTCTGGTGCCGGGCGGCGGGCAGCTGACCGGGGCCGCCGAGGGGATGCCGCTCTTCGGTCGCCTGGTGCCGGCGCGCGCCGTCGGCGGCGACCTGTATCTGGTGATGCCTCTGGGCGAAGGGCGCGTGTTCGTCGCGGTCGGGGACGTCTCCGACAAGGGGATCCCGGCGGCGCTGCTGATGTCGCGCGTCGTCGCGCTGACGAAGATGCTCCTGCCGAAGTCCGCGGACCTGGCGTCGCTGCTGCGCGACGTGAACGACGAACTCGCGGAAGGCAACGACGAGTGCATGTTCGTCACGTTCTTCTGCGCCGTGGTGGATGCACGCACCGGCGCGATGCGCTACGCATGCGCCGGGCACAACCCGCCGCTCGTCGTGGGCGGCGACGCCGTGCGCTGGCTGGCGCTGGAATCGGGTCCGCCGCTCGGGCTCTTCGCCGGATCGGCCTACGCCGAGTCCTCCGTCCGCCTCGAGCGCGGGGATCGGCTGGTGATGTACTCGGATGGCATTACCGAGGCGTTCAATGCGGCGCGCGAGCAGTTCTCCGAGGAGCGCCTCCAAGCGATGCTCGAGAAGGGCGGGCGCGGCGGCAGCATCGAGCACCTCGGCAACGCGCTTCTCGACGGGGTGACGGCGTTTGCCGGCGGAGCGCCGCAGTCGGACGACATCACGCTGCTGATCCTGGAGCGCACGTGAGCGACGCGAGGACCGCGGTGCTGCGCCTCCAGGGCGACGATGCGCGAGTCGGGGACGCCTTGGACGCGGTGCGGTCCTTCGCCGGCGAGGCACGGCTGCCGCCAGAGCTGATCCAGGACGTCCTCGTCGTCGTCGACGAGGTCGTCGCCAACGCGCTCCGGCACGGGTGCTTTCAGGGGCGGGAGCCGGAGGTCGAAATCCGGCTCGCGATCCAGGATGGCGCGCTCGAACTGCGCTTCAGCGACAACGCCAGCCCCTTCGATCCCCTGTCGGTCGCGGACCCCGCGCTCGACCGGCCCGTCGAGGCACGGCAGAGCGGAGGGCTGGGGCTGTTTCTCGTGCGGTCGCTGACCGACGCGCAGCGCTACGCGAGGGAAGACGGCCGCAACGTGCTCATTCTCAGGCGTTCGATTACGCTATAGGCTTCGACCTTCACGGAGACCGGCCGATGCCGCTCAGCATTCAAGTCAGTGATGGCAGTCCCGGAACGGTGCGCATCGCGCTCGACGGTTCGCTCGACAGCGAAACCACGCCGGAGCTGGAGAAGACGCTGCGCAGCGTGGCCGAGCGCATGCCGCGGATCGCCTTCGACCTGCAGCGCCTGGAATTCATCAGTTCCGCCGGCTTGCGGGCGATCTTCGCCACGGTCAAGCGCCAGAAGGCGCACGGCGGCGAGGTGGCCTTGAGCAACATGAGCCCCGGCGTGCGCAAGGTCTTCGAGATCGTCAAGGCGCTGCCCGACATGCGCGTGTTCTCCAGCACCGAAGAGCTGGACGCCTACCTGGCGAAATTCCAGTAGGAGGACGGCGCGGCGGCTAGGCGCAGCCGAGCTGGCGCTCCCGCGCGTGCACCAGCGCGGTGATCGCGCGATTCACGGGCGCCGCGAGCGCGACCTCCCGGGCGACGCGCGGAATGGCGCCGTTGATCACGTCGATCTCCGAGCGGCGCCCGGCCTTCAGGTCGAGCAGCACCGACGGCCGTGCGCGCGGAATCTTCGCGCCGAACTCGCGCACGTAGGCGACCGGGTCGTCGAAATCCAGCCGGATGCCCTTCGCGCGCGCGACCGTGAACGCCTCCGTCGCGCAGTCGCCCGAGACGGCCGCAAGATCGGGGTCCTGCATGACTTCCTCGATCGTGCAATCGGCCACCGTGCAAGGCCCTGAATAGGCGCAGTTGCAGATCAGCTTTTCCCAGACCAGCTGGCCGATGTCGTCGAAGCACTTGACGCGAAAACCGGCGCTGCGCCAGACCTCGGCGATCCTTTCCAGCCGCGGCGTCAGCGGGCCCTGCAGCTCGCCGAGCCGCACCAGCTCCCAGCCGTTGTGGTGCGCGTGGCCCGGGCCGCGCATCGAGGCGCCGAAGCCGCCCACCACGCCGACCGCGACGCGCTCGCGCCCGAGCGCTTGCGCGCTGGCATCGGGTCCGCCCAGGCCGTTCTGAATCGAGAGCACCACGGTGTCCGGGCCGAGGAGCGGTTGCGCGGAGGCGGCCGCCTGCGGGACCTGCATCGCCTTGGTGGCGATGATCACCAGATCGCAGACCCCCGCGTCTGCGGCCTGCGTCGTCGCGTGCACTTGCACCGTGCGGTCGCCGGACGCGCCCTCGACGCGCAGCCCGCGCTCGCGCATCGCCGCGACGTGCTCGCGCCAGGTGTCGATCGCCCAGACGTCGTGGCCGGCGGCGCCGAGCAGGCCCGCGTACACGGACCCCATCGCCCCGGCGCCGACGACGGCGATCTTCAACGGCTCAGGCGACTTCGAACAGCCCGGCGGCGCCCATGCCGCCGCCGATGCACATCGTCACCACGACGTACTTCACGCCGCGCCGCTTGCCTTCGATCAGCGCGTGCCCGACCAGGCGCGAGCCGGTCACGCCGTAGGGATGGCCGACGGCGATAGAGCCGCCGTTGACGTTGAGGCGGTCGTCCGGGATGCCGAGCCGGTCGCGGCAATAGATGACCTGCACGGCGAAGGCTTCGTTGAGTTCCCACAGGCCGACGTCGCCGACCTTGAGGCCCGTGCGCTCGAGCAGCTTGGGCACCGCGAACACCGGGCCGATTCCCATCTCGTTCGGCTCGCAGCCGGCCACCGCGAAGCCGCGGAACACGCCCATCGGCTTCAGACCGCGCTTGGCCGCCTCCCGATCGCTCATCACGACGCAGGCCGAGGCGCCGTCGGAGAACTGGCTCGCGTTGCCCGCGGCAATGACGCCGCCCTCGATCGCCGGCTTGATCTGCGAGACGCCCTCGTAGGTCGTGTCGGCGCGGATGCCTTCGTCGACCGCCGCCGTGACTTCCTTCATCGACTCGACGTTGGTCTGCTTGTCGATCACCTTCATCTTGGTCGTGATCGGCACGATCTCGTCCTTCGTCTTGCCCTCGGCGCGCGCCTTGGCCGCGCGCAGCTGGCTCTGCACGCCGTACTGGTCCTGCACGTCGCGCGCGATGTTGTACTTGCGCGAGACGTATTCCGCCGTCTGCAGCATCGGCCAGTAGACCTCCGGCTTGTGACGGTGCAGCCACTCGTCCTGGAAATGGTGCTTGTTCATCTCGTTCTGCACCATCGAGATGGACTCGACGCCGCCGGCGACGTAAATGCCGCCTTCACCCGCGAGCACCCGCTGGCAGGCGAGGGCNNATCGCGATCTGGCGCGCGATGTTGCCGCCGGTCGCGCCCTCCGGGCTGGCGCAGCCCATGATCACGTCTTCGATCTCCTGCGGCTCGAGCTTCGCGCGCTCGACGGCGGCGTGCACCACGTGGCCGCCCATCTTGGCGCCGTGGGTCATGTTGAGCGATCCGCGCCAGCTCTTGCACAGCGGCGTGCGCGCGGTGGAAACGATTACGGCTTCGGTCATGGCACGTTCTCCCTGGATCTATGCGTTGAAGCGTTTGCCTTCCTTGGCGAGCTTGACGAGCAGCGGCGCGGGTTTCCACACCTCGCCCATGTAGCCCTTCTGGAACCTCTCGATCGACGCGAGCACCCGGTCGAGGCCCACCGTGTCGGCGTAGAACATCGGCCCGCCGCGGTACGGCGGGAAGCCGTAGCCGGTGAGGTAGACCATGTCGATGTCGGACGCGCGCATCGCGATGCCCTCCTCGAGGATGTACGCCGCCTCGTTGACGAGCGCGAAGATCAGGCGCTCGACGATTTCCTCGTTGGCGATGGCGCGCGGCTGGACGCCGATCTCCTTGCGGTATTCGGCGAGGATCTGATCGACCTCCGGGTCCGGGATCGGCTTGCGATTGGGCAGCTCGTAGCGGTACCAGCCCTTGCCCGTCTTCTGCCCGTAGCGGCCGCGCTCGCAGATGCGGTCGCCGACTTTCGAATAGACGAAATTCGGCCGCTCGACGTAGCGGCGCTTGCGGATTTCCCAGCCGATGTCGAGGCCCGCCATGTCGCCCATGGTGAGCGGGCCCATCGCCATGCCCCACTGCTGCGCGGCGCCGTCCACCTGCTGCGGGCTGCAGCCCTCGTCGAGCAGGAACAGCGACTGCTGGCCGTACTTCTCGATCATGCGGTTGCCGATGAAGCCGTCGCANNACGCCCGAGACCACCGGCACCTTCTTGATCTTCTTGCCCAGCTGCAGCGTCGTCGCGAGCACGTCCTTCGCGGTCTGCTTGCCGCGCACCACTTCGAGCAGGCGCATGACGTTGGCGGGCGAAAAGAAGTGCGTGCCGATCACGTCCTGCGGGCGCCCGGTCACCGCGGCGATCGCGTCCACGTCGAGCGTGGAGGTGTTGGTGGCGAGGATGGCGCCCGGCTTCGCGATGGCGTCCAGCTTGCGGAACATGTCCTGCTTGACGTCCATGCGCTCGAACACCGCCTCGATGACCATGTCGGCATCCTGCGCCGCGGCCAGTTCGAGCGCGGGCGTGATGAGCGCCATGCGCTTGTCCATGTCCTCCTGCCGGAGGCGTCCCTTGGAGACCGTGGCCGCATAGTTCTTGCGGATCGTCGCCACGCCGCGGTCGAGCGCCTCCTTCGACACCTCGATGATCGTCGTCGGCACGCCCGCGTTCGCGAGGCTCATGGTGATGCCGCCGCCCATCGTGCCGGCGCCGATCACCGCNNGCCGCTTCCGCGCAGGCGACGATCTCGAGCGGGGCGGGATAGCCGCGCGAGGCCTTGGCCACCTGCTCGCGGGCCTGGGCGAAGAACGCCTGGACGTCGCCGTCGAGCTTCGCCGGCATGTCGCGCACGCGGCGCGGTCCCTTGCCATCGGCGACCAGGCGCTTCGCGAACGCCACGGCGGCCTCGAGCAGGTCGCCCGGCGCGATCTCGTCCACGAGACCCAGCTCCTTGCCCTTGTCGGCAGGAATGGGGTTGCCCGTGGTCATCATCTCGATGGCCTTCGCGACGGGAACGATGCGCGGCAGGCGCTGCGTGCCGCCCGAGCCCGGCAGAATCCCGAGCTTCACTTCGGGCAGCGCGAGCTGCGCCTTCGGCGCGGCGACCCGGTAGTGGCAGCCGAGCGCAAGCTCCAGGCCGCCGCCCATGGCGAAGCCGCCGATCGCCGCGACCATCGGTTTCTTCATCGCGTCCTGGGCCTCGTTGATCTCGGGAAGCGAGGGCGGGGCAAACGATTTCGGCGTGTTGAATTCCCGGATGTCGGCGCCGCCCGAGAAGACCTTGGGCGAACCCCAGATCACGACCGCCTTCACGGCCGGGTCGCTTTCAGCCTTGCGGATGCCGTCCATGATGCCGGGGCGCAGGACGCTGCCGAGGCCGTTCACGGGCGGGAAGTTCATGGTGATGACGGCGATGCCGTCGCGGACGGAATAGCTGGCCGCTTCGCTCATTGCGGGGGTCTCCTGGAGGGATATTTCATTCTAGCAAGCCGCCCTCCCACAGGGGAGGCCGGTTCGTTATGATCCGGCCCATGCGCATCGGCGTTTTGAAGGAGATCAAAGTCCACGAATACCGCGTCGGCATGACCCCGTCGTCGGTGCGCGAGGCCGTGTCCCACGGCCACGAGGTGCTGGTCGAGCGCGACGCCGGGCGGGGCATCGGCGCCTCGGACGCGGTCTACGAGAAGGCCGGCGCGCGCATCGCGGCGGACGCCGCCGACGTGTTCGCCCGCGCCGAGCTGATCGTCAAGGTGAAGGA
>DKBI01000044.1 GCA_002451175.1 Betaproteobacteria bacterium UBA6904 | reverse complement strand
CATCGGAATCACGCGCCGCGGGAAATACACGGACGTGCCGCGCTCGCGCGCATCCCGGTCGAGCGCGTCGCCGTGGCGCACGTAATGGCCGACGTCGGCGATCGCCACCCAGAGCCGGAAGCCGCGGCCCTCGCGCGTGGCGCACACCGCGTCGTCGAAATCCTTCGCCGTCTCGCCATCGATCGTCACGAAGGGCAGCGCCCGCAGGTCGCGGCGCTCGGCGAGATCCTGGGGGCGAAGACCGTCGGGCAGCTTGCGCGCCAGCGACAGCGCCGGGCGCGCGAACGCGTGAGGCAGATCGAACTTGCGCAGCGCGATCTCGACTTCGATCCCGGCGTCGTCGGCCTCGCCGAGCACCTCCACCACGCGGCCGATCGGCTGCGCGTGGCGGGTCGGCTGCGCGACCAGCTCCACCGTCGTGATCTGGCCCGGTCGCGCGCGCCCCTGCTCGCCCGGCGGGATGACCACGTTCTGCGCGATGCGCAGGTCGGATGGCGCAAGAAACAGCACGCCGTGCTCCGCGTGCAGCTGCCCGACGATGCGTTGCTGCCCTCGCGCGGTCACTTCCACGACCGCGCCCTGCGCGCGGCCGCGCGTATCGGTGCCCGTGATGCGCACCACGGCGCGATCGCCGTGCAGCAATTGGCGCATCTCCGCAGCCGGCAGGAAGACGCTGGGACCTTCGTCGTCCGGCCGCAGGAAACCGTGGCCGTCGGCGTGGCCTTCGACGCGCCCCACCACGAGCGCCCGCGGGGCGCTCCGGTCTTCCCGGATCGTTGCGCGCCGGCGGGTCAGCCGCCGAGCACCTTGGGCAGCCACAGGCTCAGCACCGGAAAGTAGACGATGAGGACGACGCGCAGCATCTCCGAGGCGAAGAACGGCGCCACGCCGAGAAAGGTCTGCCCCATGGGCACGTCCTTCGCCAGCGAATGGATGACGAAGACGTTCATGCCGACCGGCGGCGTGATCAGACCGAGCTCGACGACGATCAGCGCGAGGATGCCGAACCAGATCTTCAGGTCGTTCGGGCTCATGCCGAAATCGAGCTCGGCGATCACCGGCCAGAAGAACGGGATGGCGAGCAGGATCATCGACAGGCTGTCCATCAGGCAGCCGAGCACGATCAGGGCGAACAGCAGGATCCACAGAATCGCCATCGGCGGCAGGCCGGAATCCACCATCAGCGCGGCCGCCGCCTGCGGCACGCCGCCGCGCGCCATGAAGATGTTGAGCAGCTGCGCGCCGAGCAGGATCAGGTAGATCATCCCGGAGGTGCGCGCCGTGTCGAGCAGCGCCTCCTTGGCGCCGGCGAAATCGATCGCGCGGCGAAACACCGCCACCAGCGCGACGAGGAACACGCCGACCGCCGCGGCCGGCGTCGGATTGAACAGGCCGAAGTAGATCCCGCCGATCACGGCCCCGAAAATCCCCGCCACGGGCGCGACGCCGATCGTGGCCGAGATGAATTCCTCGCGCGCTACGCGATCGCCGCGCGGCCCCGCGCTCGGCGCAATCCGCACATAGATCGCGATGGTGATGATGAACATCGCGACGGCGATGAAACCCGGGACGAACGCGGCGATGAACATCTGCACGATGCTCGCCTCGACCACGATCGCATAGACCACCAGCACCACCGACGGCGGGATGAGGATTCCAAGCACGCCGCCGGCGGCCAGCGTGCCGGTGGCGAGCGCCGGGCTGTACTTGTAGCGGCGCAGCTCGGGCAGCGCGACCTGCCCCATCGTCGAGGCGGTCGCCAGCGACGAGCCGCACACCGCACCGAACCCGGCGCACGCGGCGATCGCCGCCATGGCCACGCCGCCGCGCATCCAGCCGAGCCAGGCGTTTGCCGCCCGGAAAAGGTCCTTGGAAAGCCCGGAGCGCGAGGCGATGTTGCCCATCAGCACGAACATCGGCAGCACCGACAGGTCGTAGATGGAAAACTGCGAGTACACCAGCGTCTTCAGCTGGGACAGCAGGATGCCGGGGCCGCTCAGCAGCGCGACGCCCCCCGCGCCGACGATCATCATCGCGTGCGCGATGGGCACGCGGATCGCGATCAGCGCGACCAGCACGGCGAGGCCGATCAGGCCCGTGAGCAGATGCGAATCCAACGCTTCAGTCCGTCCGGCCGCGCCGCATCAGGCGCCAGCTATCCTTGAAGGTGAGCAGGCAGGCGACGATCAGCAGGCCGAGCGACAGCAGCGCGGGCACGTAGGCGCTCCAGATGGGAATCTTGAGGATCGCCGTGGTCTCGACGTGCTCCCGGTAATCCAGGAATCCGGCCCAGGTCCGCCAGGCCAGCACAACGCTGGCCCCCAGCGCCAGCACGGACGCCAGCAGGCGGAAGGCGCCGACGGCACGCGGTCCCGCATGGGCGGTGAAGATGTCCGCGGTGACGTTGGCGTCGGCCAGCTGGCAATACGGCAGGAAGGCGAATACCGCGACCGCCACCAGGATCTCGGTGAGCTCGAAATCCCCCGGCAGCGGCCGGTTGATCAGCAGGCTGGTGGCGGCGCTCCAACTCGTCATCAACGCGATGCCGAGCAGCACGATGCCGCCGCCGACCGCCCACCACTCGATCACGCGCCGGGCGAGGCTCTGCGACCCCGTCCCGGCTGGCGTCGGCGTTTCTGCCATGCGCTACTTCGAATACTTCGCGATCAGCGCGCGCGCCTTGGTGACGAGCGTCTTGCCGTCGATACCCTTCGACTTGACCTCGTCGATCCAGCGCTGCACGACGGGCTCGAGCTTCTGCTTGAACAGCTCCAGCTCCGCGTCCGAGAGCTGAATGTGCTTGTTGCCGTTCTTGACCGCGACGCCGATGCCGACGTCCTCGCTGTCGGTCCAGATCTTGCCGACCTCGCGGTAGCGCGCCTCGCCGTTGTTCGCCTCGAACGCCTTCTTCACGTCGGCGGGCAGCTTGTCCCAGCTCTTCTTGTTCATCGAGACCTGGAACGTGGTCGTGCCGAAGCGCACCTTGTTCTGGCCTTCGATCTGGAACTTGGTGACGTCCTGCAGCTTCAGCGACGGAATGATCTCCCAGGGAATGAACGCGCCGTCGACCACCTTCTTCTGCAGCGCCTGCGGCAGGGCCGGCACCGGCATCGCCGCGGGCGCGGCGCCGAGGGCCTCGATGATCCAGGCGCCGGTGCGCGTCGGAATGCGCATCTTGAGGCCCTTGAAGTCATCGGGCTTGCGCACCTCCTTGTCGGCCATGTGGATCGCCTGCCCGGCATGCACGTGCAGGAACATCACGTGCACGTCCTTGAAGTCCTCCGCGATGTCGCCCGAGAGGAACATGTCGCGCATCGCGAGATTCGTCGCCGTCGGATTGTTGGTGTGGATGAACGGCAGTTCGAACACTTCGGAGCGCGGGAACAGGTTCGGCGTGTAGCCGTTCACCGTCCAGATGATGTCGACGACGCCGTCGCGCACCTGGTTGATCAGCTCCGGCGGCTTGCCGCCCAGCGTCATGTTCGGATACAGCTCGATCTTCACCTTGCCGCCCGACGCCTTCTCGACGTCCTGCGCCCAGGGCGCGAGCATCTTGGCGTGCGCCGGGGCCACCGCCGGCAGCAGGTGATGCAGCTTGAGCGTGATCTGCTGCGCCTGCGCGCCGCCGGCCCAGGCCGCCAGGCCCATGGCGATCGCCGCAGCGGCCGCGGTGAATGCGGGCAATTGAGTCTTCCTCATGGTCCTCTCCTCCTCCAGTTAGAAACGGGTCTCGCTCGGGTCAGGGTCAATCCTACAACGGCGGCGCGGTTTTGACACGGTCCGCGCGCGACCAATACAATGCGCCTCCCCGGCCGAGGTGGCGGAATTGGTAGACGC
>DKBI01000016.1 GCA_002451175.1 Betaproteobacteria bacterium UBA6904 | reverse complement strand
TAGGCGCAGATCACCTCGGGCCGGCACAGCGCGACGGCGGCGGCAACGGCGCGCGAGCCTTCAATCTGTCTCAGCATGGCTGCGGTCGCGGATCTCGCGGGTCACGTGCTCGAAGGCTTCGGTGGCGGCGGCGACGTTGGCTTCGGCGATGCGTCCGTCGAACTTGTCGCGGATCGCCGCGGCCACCGAGGGGAGCGATATGCGCCCCGTGATGGCGGCGAACCCGCCGAGCAGCGCGGCGTTCGGCACCGGCCGGCCGACGTGCTTGAGCGCCAGCTCGGTGGCGTTCACCGTGCACAGGTGATCGGCATGAAAACCGCTGGCGAAGTCGCCCACGCCGAGCGCCTCGAAGGTGCGCGTCGTGTTGATCAGGATGTAGCCGTCGGGCACGAGGCCGCCGAACACGTCCACCTGGTGCAGCAGGGTCGGATCCTGGATGATGAGCGCGTCGGGCCGCAGGATCGGCTCGCGCAAGCGGATTTCACGGTCATCCATGCGGCAGTAGGCGACGACCGGCGCGCCCGTGCGCTCGGATCCGAAGCTCGGAAACGCCTGCGCGTGACGTCCCTCGCGGAAGGCCGCGATGGACAGCATTTCCGCGGCCGTCACGACCCCTTGGCCGCCGCGACCGTGGATGCGTATCTGGAACAATGGCTTCCCCTCGTTCTCTGCGCCATGCTAGCGAGCGGGGGTGCGCCAGATTTGCGCTAGATTAAAGAATGCGGACTTTCGCCCGGACCCTGCTGCTCGTTGTGCTGCTGCTCCTTGCGGGGCCCGCGGGTGCGCAGACTCGTTCGGTCGAGCCCGAAGGCGCTACCGGGCGCCAGGAAAAGCCGGCGGTCCTTGCCCGGCGGGCGATGGTCGCAGCGGCGAATGCGCATGCCGTGGACGCCGGAGTGGAAATTCTGCGGGCGGGCGGCAGCGCGCTCGATGCCGCCATCGCGGTGCAGATGGTGCTCGGCCTCGTGGAGCCGCAATCCTCGGGCATCGGCGGCGGGGCTTTCCTGCTGTACTGGTCGCAGGAGCAGGCGCGCGTGCGTACCTACGACGGACGCGAAACGGCGCCCGCGGGCGCGCGGCCAGACCAGTTTCTCGATGCGAACCGGGCCCCGCTGTCGCATGAGGAGGCGGTGGTAGGCGGGCGCGCCGTCGGCGTGCCGGGCCTGGTGCGGATGCTGGATCTGGCGCATCGCAATCACGGGCGGTTGCCTTGGGCTCGGTTGTTCGCGCCGGCGATCCGTCTCGCCGAGACGGGTTTCGCGATGTCGCCGCGATTGCACCGGCTGCTCGAGCGCGAGCGCGCGCTGCGCGCCGATGACGCGGCGCGCCGACTCTTCTACGGCGAGGACGGTCATGCGCGGCCCGTCGGTGCGATCCTCGTCAACGCGGCCTATGGCGCGACCCTGCGTGCGCTCGCGGCCGGCGGCGCCGACGCGTTCTATCGTGGCCCGATTGCAGAGGACGTCGTGAGCGCCGTGCGCGCACACGCAGTGCCGGGCAGCCTTGCGCTCGACGATCTCGCGCGTTACCGGGCCGTCGAGCGGGATCCGGTGTGCGGGGCGTATCGCCTGCGGCGCATCTGTGGGATGGGGCCGCCGAGTTCCGGTGCCGTCGGCGTGCTGCAGATGCTGGGTGTCCTGGAGCGCACGGGGTTCGCCGAGGCAGCGCCGCATTCGGCGGACGCGCTGCATCTGTTCAGCGAGGCTGGGCGCCTGGCGTATGCCGACCGCGGTCGTTACGTCGCCGACCCCGAGTTCGTTTCCCAGCCGGTGGCGGGTCTGCTCGATCCGGCCTACCTGACCGAGCGTGCCCGCTTGGTGGGAGCGCAGTCGATGCGTAGGGCAGCCCCGGGGATCCCGCCCGGGGCGCACGCACTGGGCGATGCCCCCGAGCTCGGCCTCGCGGGCACCAGCCACATCTCCATCGTCGATGCGCGCGGCGATGCGGTTGCGATGACCACGACCATCGAGGACGGCTTCGGCAGCCGCATTCTGGTGCGCGGCTTCCTGCTCAACAACCAGATGACCGACTTTGCGTGGCTTCCGGAGTCGCGTGGGCGGCCGGTGGCCAATCGCATCGAGCCGGGCAAGCGTCCTCGCAGCACCATGGCGCCGACTTTCGTGTTCGACTCCGACGGGCGATTGCGCATCATCGCCGGCTCGCCGGGAGGCACCGCGATCATCAATTATCTTGCAAAGACGCTCGTCGCGATGCTCGATTGGGGGCTGGACGCGCAGCGCGCGGTGTCGCTGCCCAATTTCGGCAGCCGCAATGGCCCTACGGAAATCGAGCGCGGTTCGGCGTACGCCCCGCTGGCGGCAGCGTTGCGTGAGCGCGGGCACGAGGTCGACCTGCTCACCCTGACGAGCGGATTGCACGTCATCGAACGCACGCCGGAGGGCTGGCGCGGCGCTGCCGATCCACGCAGGGAAGGCGTCGCCAGGGGCGACTGAACCATGGCCCGGGATGCATGGCGGGGGACGGACAGCCGCGTAAGCGATCTGTAAGCCCGCCGTAACCCGGCGATCAGCAGCGTTCTCCGATCATGGGTGCACAGGCAGCACGCAAAGCCTGCAACCTGATCGGAGGACATCATGAAAGCGCTCAAGACTCTCGCCCTCTCCGCAGCCGCCGCCGGTGCGCTGCTCTCCGGATGCGTCGCCGTTCCCGTGGGCCCGGACGGCCAGCTGTACGTTTATCCGCCTGGCGTCGTGCCGGCGGCGCTGCCTCCCGTCGCGCCCCCGGCCGGCGCGCAGGGACCGGGCCAGTATCCCGCGACCCTGCATGCACGGCTCTATCCGGCCAACGACATCGCTACGCAAACCGGCGTCGTCACCGGCAGCGTCACGAACATGATGACCGGGAAGGGACGTTTCCAGCTCAGCTACAAGGGCGAGATGCTTACCGGCGAGGCGACGCGCGTGGATGGCGATGCGCGCCGCGGCGTGGCGAGCGCCTATGGCCCCAGCGGCACGTTCATGAGCTGCGAATACCAGATGAACAACCCGCGCCAGGGCGCCGGCACCTGCACGTTTTCCGACGGCGCGCGCTACCAGGTGCACGTCGGGAGCTGAGGTGCGCGTGGTCTAAACTGTGGCGCATAGCGCGACCCTGGAGGAACCCGGATTGCCAGCCGCGGCGGCCCCGCGCAGCGTAGCGTTCGCGAAGACCACGCGGCCGGCGATCAGCGCCATTGCCCCGCGCGAGCGACTCTTCGCGCGCCTCGACGGGTCGGCCGGGCGCACCGCGATGTGGATTTCCGGGCCTGCGGGAGCCGGCAAGACGACGCTCGCCGCGAGCTATGTCGAGGCACGGGGCTATCGCTGCCTCTGGTACCAGGTCGACCCGGACGACGCAGACGCAGCGACGCTGTTCCATTATCTGGCCCATGCGGCGCGCAAGCTCGATGCTGGGCGCGCCAAGGATCTGCCTGCCTTCACGCCGCAGACGGGCGCCGATCCAGCCTCCTTCGCGCGCAAGTTCTTTCGCGCGCTGTTTGCGCGAGCGAAGGCGCCGTTTGCGATCGTGTTCGACAATCTCCACGCCGTGCCCGCGGGCGGCGCGCTGCAACTCGTGCTCGACGCGGCCTTCGGCCAGGTGCCGAAGAACTGCTGCGTGATCGTCACGAGCCGCAGCGAGCCGCCGGCATTCTGCGCGCGGCTGCGCGTCACCGGCGAGATGGTGTGCGTCGGCTGGGACGATCTGCGTCTGGATTCCGCGGAATCGGCGGCGATTGCCCGCTTGCGGGGACACGACCTGGCGCCTGATGCCATGGCGGGCATGAGTGAGCGGACCCAGGGCTGGGCGGCCGGTTTGGTGCTATTGCTGGAGCACGCGAAGCTCGCCGGGCGGGTGGCCGACCTGCCGCGCGACGCAACGCCGCAGGTGGTTTTCGACTATCTGGCCGGCGAGATCTTCGAGCGCTTCGAGCCGAAGACGCGCGAATTCCTGCTGCGCATCGCCTGCCTGCCGCGCATGACGGCGGAGATCGCGCAGTCGCTGGCGGGCGAGCCGAAGGCGGCGCGCCTGCTGCTCAACCTTGCCCTGAACAATTACTTCGTGAGCGAAGTCCAGGCGGAGGAGGGCCGGTGCTTTCAGCTGCACCCGCTGCTGCGCGAGTTCCTCAAGGCGCGTGCCGCGCAGGACCTGCCCGAAGCGGTCGGCGCGGAGCAGCTGGGGCGGGCAGCGCAGCTGCTGCGCGCGGCGGGGCACGCCGATGCCGCTGTCTCGCTGCTTGCCGAGGGGCGCAACTGGCCCGAGGTTGCGCAGGTCGTCGCGCAGGAAGCGGACGGCCTGCTGGCGCAAGGCCGCACCGCGACACTTGCGAGCTGGCTCGATTGGCTGCCGCGCACGTTCATCGACGGGGACGCGCGGTTATTGATTGCGCTTGGGGACTGCAGCATGCACGAAAGTCCGCGCGAGGCGCGCCGCGCGTATGAGCAGGCCTTCAACGTCTTGCGCGAGACCGACGACCCGCCGGCGCTGCTGCGCAGCGCCTGCGGGCTGATGCAGGCGACGCTGCTCGAATTCGACGATCTGACGCAGCTCGAGCCGTGGATCGATACGGCGGACCGGCTGTTGGCAGAGCCCTGCACACCGCGCCACCCGGCAGGCGCTTTCCGCATCCTCGCGGCTGCCGCCCTGTGGCGGAATCCCGCCCATCCCAAATTGGAGGCGTGGCTGGATGGCGCGCGGCGCGACGCATCGGAGCGCGAGGCGTCCGGCCCGGAACGCCGCGCGCAACTGGCGACGGTGAGCGCGATGGCGGCGCTCCTGGGGGGCGACCCTGGCAGCGCGGCGGCCGGGCTCGAGCAGGCACTCGCGAATGCAAAAGAACTTGCCGCACCCTGTGCGATTGGCCTGCACCTCGCGCTGGGTCTCGTGCAGGTCGTCGGCGGCCGGTTCGACGACGCGATGGCCGCGGCACGCGCCGGCCACGGGCGCGCCGATGCCGAGGGCGTGCCGGCGTTTGCCCCGTGGCTGCGCGCACTGTCGGTTGCCCTGGCGTTGAGCACCGGGGACGGCGACGGCGCGCGCGCGGAGTTGCAGCGGCTCGAGGCCGAGGGGGCGACTTTGCGTCGCGGTGACCGCGCCATCGCGCAGTACCTGCGCGGCTGGCTGGCCGCACTCGACGGCGACGCCGCGGGTGCGCAGCGCGAGGTGAAGAGCGCGCTGAGTCTTGCCGCGGAGACCGGAATCGCGTGGCTCGAGTGCCTTGCGCGGGCGGCGCTCGCCTGCGCCCTCGCCGACGCCGGCGATCGACGCGGCGCCGAGGCGCATGCGCGTGGCGCCGTCGCGCTGGCCGAGCGCATTCAGAGCCCGTGGCTGCGGTATGTGACCCAACTGGCCGCAGCGGACGCGGCGCTGCAGTTGAACGATCGCACTGCTGCGTCCGAGGCGCTGCGCGTCGCGTTCGCACTGGGCCGCGACGGCGGTTTCCGGCACGCGCCGTGGTGGCGGGCGCGGGACGTCGCCGGCCTGTGCGTCCTCGCCTTGCAGGAAGGCATCGAGCCGGAATACGCGCGGTCACTCGTGCGCGCGCGGCGGCTGACGCCGCGCAAGGCGCCGCTGCGCGTGCGCGACTGGCCCTGGCCGTTCCGCGTGTCCGCGCTCGGTCGCTTCGAACTCCTGCGCGAGTCGGGGCCCGTGGAATTCGGTGGCAAGGGTCCGGGGCGTCCGCTCGAGTTGCTGAAGCTCCTGGTGGCACAAGGCGGCCACAACGTCCGCGCCGACCAGTTGGCCGACGCGCTCTGGCCGCACGTCGATGCCGACTATGCCCACAAGTCGTTTACGGCGACGCTGCATCGGCTGCGCAAGCTGCTTGGGGACGACGAGGCGCTCCTGCTGCGCGATGCGCGCCTGAGCCTCAACCCCGCGCTCGTCTGGGTGGACACCTGGGCGCTGGATTCTGTGCTGTCGGCGCTCGACGAGCGGCTGCGCGCGCCGTCCAGCGATGCCGGCGAGGCCACGCTGCACGCGCTGGTCGATGAACTGTTCACGCTGTATCGCGGCCCGTTTCTGCCCGACGAGTCCGAGCAACCGGGATTCATCGCCTGCCGCGAGCAACTGCGCGCCAGGCTGCTGCGCTGCCTGGCGCGCGTGGCGCGCCACTGGGAGGAGGCCGGCCAGCCGGCTTCGGCCGCGGACTGCTACCTGCGCTGCGTCGACGCCGATGATCTGTTCGAGGCGCCGTATCGCAACCTGATGCTGCACTATCAGCGCGCAGGCGATCCGATCGAGGCGCGCGCGACCTACGAGCGGCTACGGACGATCTTTGCCGCGCGCCTCAAGACCTTGCCCGCGGCGGAGACGCAGGCGGTGCTGGCCGGGCTCGATCAGCAGGCGGGGCGGTAAAGCGCGCGCGGCGTGCGCGCGAGGCGGTGCCGCCGAATTCAGCGCAAGCGCCCGGCGGCGCGCAACTCCTGCTCGAATTGCGCCCAGATCTTGTCCAGTCCGCGGACCACCCCGGTCGGCGGCGGATACTCGCGCCGCGGCATGCCGGAAGGCGGCGGCGCCACCTCCCGCATGCGCATCGTCACCGACACCTCGGTGCCGCCGGCGACCTCGAGCGTCGTCGCGTTGATCACCACGAGCAGCCCCTGCGGCTCGAAGTTGATCAAGTCCGCCGCCATCCCGACATGCGGCCGCGCAAGGGCGCGGATCTTCGGCAGGTCGGCTGCGGCAACCTGCTGCCACTCCTGGGCGTTGAGCGGCGTCGGCGCGGGCGCGTAGACGTTCAAATAACCGACTTCGGGTTCCTGGCTCTCGACGCGCATGCCGAGCCGGCTGAGCGCCGCGTGCAGCGCGACGAATGCCTCAGTACGGCGCACGGGGTACGTGCGGACGCCCTTCTGCGCGAGGATGCGCTCGTATTCCGTCTGAAACGCCTGGTTGACGGCCAGCGTTGCGTCGCGCCGTTCTTCCTGCGTGACGCAGCCGGCGGCGAGGGCGGCGAGGAGGGCGGCGACCGTGGCGAGACGAATGCGCGCAGCGTTCAAGTGCATGAGGAAATTCTAACGGCGTTTACTTGGCAGGGCGCGCCAGCCGTTCCACCAGCCGGTCGGCCTGCTGGATCTCGGCAGGCTGCAGGCGCGCAGCCATCTGCTCCTTCTTGCCGCGCGCGGCAGCGTGTCCGCCGCGCAGCGCGGCGCTGTACCAGTAATACGCCTGGAAATTGTTCTGCGCCACGTCGCGTCCCGTTTCGTACATTTCGCCCAGCCGGAACTGCGCGGCAGCGTCGCCCCTGAGCGCCAGCGCACGCGTATCGGGCTTGTCCGGCAGCGGCGGCGCGCTGGCTCGCTCGCTGGCTGACGCCGGGGATGCCGCCGGCTTGGAGACGGGCTCGGTTCTCGGGGCTGCCGGTTGCGACGTCGCCGCCAGCTTGGGTGGCTCAGGCGCGGCGGTCGAGACGGTTTCTGTGGGCGGGGTTTCGGATTTCGCGATGGTTGGCGCGGCGGCTGGCGCCTTCGACTCCGATTTCTGCGGCGACGGGATCGGCAGCGCAGGCCGCGGCTGCGGCTTCTGGACTGCCGGTTGTGCGGGCACCGTGCGGGGGCGCGTCGCTTCCGGCGATGCTTTGGCAACCTTCGCGTGCGCTTCCTTCTTCGGCGGCTCCGCGGGCGGGGCCGTTGGTTTCGGTTCCGGTTCGCTCTTGGGCGGCGCCTCGCGCATCCGGCGTTCATTGTCCTCGAGCTTTCTCTGCGCCTCGGCCTCGCGGCGCTTCAACGTTTCCTGCTGCTCCTGCAGTTCGCGGCGCACCTGTTCCGAGCGTTCGAGTTCGCGGGCGAGCTTGTCGCGCTCGGCGCCGGGCTGCAGGTACAGCACGACGGCGGTTACGGCGACGACCGCACCCACGACCGACCCGATGATCACGCCGCGCGTTGCAGGTGACGAGGGCGCCGCGGCCGGCGTCGCCGGCAATGCCGTCCGCGCGGGTCCTGGCGCCGGCGGCGAGGCGGGTGCGGCGCGCGTTGTCTCGGCCGCAGCTCCCGTCTCGGCGGTCAACTCGCGCCGCCATTCGGCGAGCGATTGCGGCCGGTCCTTCTCCGAGAATTCGAGCGCGTGGTCGATCGCCTGCAGCAGGCGTTCCGAATACCGGCCCTTGCCCATGGCGGTCGCCGGCACGAGGATTTCCTGCGTGCTGCCGAGCTTGCCCTTGGAGCGCGCAATCGCATCCATCGGCGCGATGCCCGCGATGGCGCGATAGCAGGTCGCGCCGAGCCCGTAGATGTCGGTCCACGGGCCCTGGTTTTCCCCGGTGCTGTAGTACTGCTCGAACGGCGCATAGCCCGGCGCGACGAGAATCGTGACGGTGCGCGCCTGGCCGAGCGCGAGCCGCGCCGAGCCGAAGTCGAGCAGCACGGGCGAGCCGTCGCTTCGTATGTAGACGTTGGCCGGCTTGATGTCGCGGTGGAGGTAGCCGGACCGGTGGATCGTCTCGAGCCCGTCGAGGATCGGCGTGGCGATCTGCAGGATC
>DKBI01000182.1 GCA_002451175.1 Betaproteobacteria bacterium UBA6904 | reverse complement strand
GACGCGCTTCGTGCTGATGAACACGGAGGGGCAGGACTGCGGTGCGGACGCCGCGCTGCCCGTGTCGCTCTCGTTCGTCGACCGCTGGATCGTGAGCCGCCTGCAGCGCACCGAGACCGAGGTGGCGAAGGGCTTCGCGGAGTACCGCTTCGACAACGTCGCGGGCGCCGTCTATCGCCTCGTGTGGGACGAGTATTGCGACTGGTACGTCGAGCTCGCCAAAGTGCAGCTGCAGTCGCCCGACGAGGCCGTGCGCCGGGGAACGCGCCGCACGCTCGTGCGCGTGCTGGAGGCCATGCTCCGCCTGGCGCATCCGATCATCCCGTTCATCACCGAAGAACTCTGGCAGAAGGTCGCGCCGCTGGCAGGGCACGCGGGCGACACGATCATGACGGCGCCCTACCCCGAGGCGCAAGCCGACCGGATCGACGAGAGCGCCGAGCAGGACGTCGCCGGGCTCAAGCAGTGGGTCGATGCCTGCCGCAACCTGCGCAGCGGCATGGGATTGTCTCCCCAGCAGAAGGTCCCGCTCTACGTCGCGGGCGAACGGGCGACGATCGAGCGGTTCGCGCCGTACCTGAAACCCAAGCCGCTGGCGCAGCTGAGCGAGGTGCATGCGGTGGCCGAGCTGCCGCCCGAGGACGCGCCCGTCATGGTCGCGGGGGACTTCCGGCTCATGCTGCACGTCGAGGTGGATGTCGCCGCCGAACGCGAGCGCCTCGCGAAGGAAATTGCCCGGCTCGAGAGCGAAATCGGCAAGTGCCGCGCGAAACTCGGCAACGCGTCGTTCGTCGAGCGCGCCCCGGCCGCCGTCGTCGGGCAGGAGCGCGCGCGGCTCGCGGGATTCGAGGACACGCTCGGCCAGCTGCAGGCGCAGCGCGCGCGGCTCGCCGCATGATCACGATCGATGACGTCGCGGCCCCGCGCCCGGCCTACGACGATCTCGCGGGCATGTACCGCGCGTTCGAGCAATCGCTGGGCGCGGCCGGCGACGCCGAGGCGGCCGCCGACGCCCTGCTGCGCTGGGACCGGCAGCGCCGCGAGACGCAGACCTGGACGAGCCTCGTCAACCTGCGCTTCAGCCAGGACACGCAGAACGCCGACTTCAAGCGCGAACGCGAATACTGCGACGAGATCACGCCGCGGCTGACCGAGCTGGACGTTCGCATCATGCGTGCCCTGCTCGCGCACCCGCAGCGCGCGATGCTGGCGCGCCGGTTCGGCGCACACGTCTTCGCGCTGTGGGAATGCGAGGTGCAGGCCTTCGACCCCGCGATCCAGCCGCAGCTCGTGCGCGAGGCGCAACTCAAGGCCGAGAACGACGCGCTCATCGCCGGCGCGCGGCTGCCGCTGCGCGGCGAGTCCTACAACTTCGCAGGCCTCGTCAAGTTCCGCGAGAGCGCTGATCGGCTGCTGCGCCACGACGCCGAGCAGGCCCGCTGGCAGTGGTTTGCCGACCACCGCGCGGCGTTGGACGCCTGCTACGACCAGCTGGTGCACCTGCGGCACGACATGGCGCGTACGCTCGGCTACGAGAACTACGTGGCCATGGGCTACAAGCGTCTGAACCGCACGGATTACGGTCCCGCGGAGGTCGCGCAATTCCGCGCCGAGGTGCGCGAGCACCTCGTGCCGCTGGTCGTGGCGCTGCGCCGCCGGCAGGCGAGCGTGCTCGGCCTCGATCGCCTCATGTTCTGGGACGAGCAGGTCGAGGACCCGCGCGGCAATCCGGCGCCGCACGGCGGGCTCGACTGGCAGATGGATCGCGCCACCGAGATGTTCGACGCCATGGGCCCCGAACTCGGCGGTTTCTTCCGGCTGATGCGCGGCGGCCGGCTCATGGACCTGGAGAACCGCGACGGCAAGCGTTTCGGCGGCTTCTGCACCGCGTTTCCCACGCACGGCGTGCCCTTCATCTTCGGCAACTTCAACGGCACGCAGCAGGACGTTCACGTCTTCACGCATGAAATGGGCCACGCGTACCAGGCCTACCGCAGCCGCGGGCAGGCGCTCATGGATTGCCTCTGGCCGACGTACGAGGCCGCGGAGATTCACTCCATGAGCCTCGAGCTGCTCACCGCGCCGCACATGCACCGCTTCTTCGGGGAGGACGCGGAGCGATTCAATCGCATCCACCTTGCGCAGGCGCTCAACTTCATCCCCTACGGCGTGGCGGTGGATCACTTCCAGCACCTCGTCTACGAACGGCCCGAGGCATCGCCTGCCGAGCGCCACGCGATGTGGCAGCAGATGGAGCGCACCTACCTGCCCTGGCGCGACTACGGCGACCTGCCGCACGTCGCGCAGGGCGGACTCTGGCAATTCCAGCGCCACATCTACGGCATGCCGTTCTACTACATCGATTACACGCTCGCGCAGACCTGCGCGCTGCAGTTCTGGGTACGCGCGAATGCCGATCTGCCGCAGACGATGAACGCCTACCACGCTCTGTGCGCGCGGGGCGGCGAGGCGCCGTTTCAGGAACTGGTGCGTTCGGCCGGGCTGACCAGCCCGTTCGAACCCGGCTGCTTGAGGGCCGTCGCTGGACAGGCGCAGCGCGCGCTGAGCTAGGCCGCGCCGGGCGATCGTCGCCCCAGCCGTCCACCGCGCAACCTTCAGAGTTCCGACAGGGCGCGCGGCTCGACCGGTTCCTGGTGGCCGCGAGCCTCCTCCAGAGACGCGCGCTCCAGGGACGTCGGCCACGCACTCTCGAACTGCCAGTCGTGCTGCGCCTCCATGCGCGCGCGCAGATCCGCCTCGAAAGCGCGCTCGGCAGGCAAGCGGTCTCGATCGGCGAATTGGCTCATCGCGAGGCCCAGCCCTTCCCGCAGCCAGGCGCGAAACGTTGCGCTTTGCGCGCCGCCCGGCTCGAGGATCCCGGCGGCCGGATGCGCGCCGAGCGTGGCCGTGATCACCGCCCAGCCGGCGATGGCCTGTGTGCGGACTGCCGCAATGCGGCGCCCTTGGGCAAAGATGCCGTCGTCGTTCAGATAGGCGCGCAGGCCCAGGTCGCGATACACCGCCGCAGCCGGGGCGAGCGCCCACGACGCCCAGCGGGTCTGCCGTCCCGGGGCAGCGTGCGCGGGCGCCAGCACGCCATAGCCGAACGGCGTGGCTGCCGGCTCGCGGTGATCCCGACAATCGCCTCGGGCGCTACTCCACAGCACGATCGGCGCGCCACCGCGCACCTGCATCGCCGCGAACGCCGCAGCCGCCTGCCCAAGCACATCCGGCGCAGTGCAGGCGAGGCGGATCCAGCGCGCGCGCCGGCTCATCGCGCGCCTCGCGAACGCGCAAGCGCCAGCGCCGCGGATCGCGCTTCGTTGAGAACGCTCAATCTTCCGGCACTTGGTCGCCGCATACTGCTTGAAGCGTAACAGAACGGCGTAATACTCGCTCCATGCTGCATCGCACGCGTACCGCCAGGGCCCGGCGAAACGCTACGCCTGTCGCCGATCTGAGCTGGCGCGGCGCGAATCCCGATGTCGGGGGATTGCTGAAGCGCATGACTCAGCTGCATGCCGTCGTGGGCCACGCGACGCGTGCGCTGCTCAGGGAATGGCGCAGCCACCTCCAGGCGCGCGTCTACCGCCGCAGCGCGGCCAACCTCGCCGCCTACATCGCATTGCGACGCCACGATCTGCGTCCGATCCAGGGCAACCTTGCCGCACTGGGACTATCCTCGCTCGGCCGCTGCGAGGGGCACGTGGTGGCCGCGCTCGACGCGGTGATCCACGCGCTTCGGCTGATGCAGGGCGTGCCCGTCGCGCGCCTGCGGATCGCGCGGGTGGCACGCGAGATCACGCGCGATCCGCTGCTGCTGCGCCGGCACACGAACCGCCTCTTCGGCCCGCCGGCCGCGCAGCGCTGGACGCGCTTCATGGTCACGCTGCCGACCGAGGCGGCGACCAACTACGCGTTCGTGCGCGACCTGCTGCGCCACGGCACCGACTGCGCCCGGATCAACTGCGCGCACGACGGGCCGGATTCGTGGCGGCGCATGGTCCGCCACGTGCGCCGCGCCGAGCGCGAGGTCGGCAGGCCCTGCCGCATCCTGATGGACCTCGGCGGACCCAAGCTGCGCACCGGACCCGTGAAGACCGGCGAGGCGGTGCTGCGTCTCAAGGTGCGTCGCGGCCCGCGCGGCCAGCTGCTCGCTGCGGCGCGCGTCGTGCTGGATGCATCGACATCCGCGGCCCCGTCCCTGCCGGCCGGGAGAGCAGCCACCGAGCAGCCCCTCCTGCTGCGCGTCGACCGTGGATGGCTGGACGGCGTAGAACCCGCGGATACCGTGCGCTTCAAGGATTTGCGCGGCCGCGAACGCCAGTTGAAGATCACGCGGCGGGAAGCACCCGATCGGGTGCTCGCCACCCTGTCCAAGGGTGCGTGGCTGGGCCCCCAGCTGGCACTCGAGCACCGACCGCGACGCGGGCGGCTGCGGCGGACGAGCGCGGCGTGCGCGATTACGCCGCTGCCGCTGCCGATTCGGGTCGGCGAGGGCGACGCGCTCCTGCTCACGCGCGAGCCCGAACCGGGCGCACCCGCGGTCACCGACCGCGCCGGGCGGGTACGGCAGGCCGCGCACATCTCGTGCAGCGAGGGCGCGATTTTCGACGCGCTCCGCGTCGGCCACCAGGTCTGGATCGACGACGGCAAGATCGGCGCCGTGGTGGAAGTCCTGGACGATCGCGGCGCCTGGCTGCGGATCACGCGAACCCGGCCCGGCGGCGAACGCATTGCCCCCGGCAAGGGGCTCAATTTTCCCGACAGCGTCCTGCCGCTGCCGGCGCTGTCGCCGGCCGATCTCGCCGATCTCGACTTCGCCGCGCGCCACGCGGACGTCATCGGCCTGTCATTCGTACGCACCGCGAGCGACATCGACGCACTGACGCGCGCGCTCGCGCAGCGCCGGCGCACCGGCATCGGCATCATCGCCAAGATCGAGACGCCCGCCGCCGTGCGCAACCTGCCGGAGATCATCGTGCGCGGCGCCGGGCGGCATCCGTTCGGCGTGATGATCGCGCGGGGCGATCTCGCGGTCGAGATCGGCTACGAGCGGCTCGCGGAAATCCAGGAGGAGATCCTCTGGCTGTGCGAGGCGGCGCACGTGCCCGTGATCTGGGCGACGCAGGTGCTGGAGAACCTCGTCAAGCGGGGCCGGCCGACGCGCGCGGAAATCTCCGATGCCGCGCTCTCACAGCGCGCCGAGTGCGTGATGCTGAACAAGGGCCCGTTCCTGCTGCAGGCCCTCGACGTGCTCGACAACGTCGTGGGGCGCATGCGCGACCACCAGCGCAAGAAGACCGCGCAGTACCGGGCCCTGCACTGGTAGCGCCGCGCTACTTCGCCGCCTTGGCAGCCCGCTTCGCTTTCTTTCCCTTCGCGCGGCCGCCCACCTTCTCGAGCGCCGCCTCGACGGCGTGCGTCACCGTCTTCAGGACCTTGATGCGCGCGTGGTACTTGTTGTTCGCCTCCACCAGCGTCCACGGCGCCAGCGCGGTCGAGGTGCGGTCCACCATGTCGCAGACCGCGATCTCGTAGGCGTCCCATTTCTTGCGGTTGCGCCAGTCCTCGGCCGTGATCTTGAAGCGCTTGAACGCCACCTTCTCGCGCGCCTTGAAGCGCCGGAACTGCTCGTCCTTGCTGATCGCCAGCCAGAACTTCACGACCACGACGCCGTGGCGCAACATCGCGCCCTCGAAATCGTTGATCTCGCTGTAGGCGCGCATCCAGTCCGCTTCCGAACAGAACCCCTCCACGCGCTCGACGAGCACGCGCCCGTACCACGAGCGGTCGAAGAACGTGAACCGGCCATGGCGCGGGATGTGCCGCCAGAATCGCCACAGGTAGGGTTGCGCGCGCTCCTCTTCCGTCGGCGCCGCCACCGGCACGTTCGTGTAGCAGCGCGCGTCGAGCGCGCTCGTGATGCGCCGCAGCGCGCCGCCCTTGCCGGCGGCATCGTTGCCCTCGAACACGCCGACCACGCTGATCTGCTTGAAGCGCGGGTCGCGCGAGAGCACGTTCAGGCGCCCCTGCCACTTCTCGAGCTGCCTCTCGTACTCGGCCTTGGTCATGTCCTGGTCGAGCGGCAGCGCGCGCAGCACGTTGAGCTTCTCGTCCGTCGGCAGGAGCGGCGGGTTCTTGTCGGGCAGCCGCTTCACCGGCTTCTCGTCCAGGCGCTCGCGCATCGCCGCGAGCAGATGCCGCCCGAAGGTGAGCGACCGATACCGCGCGTTCGCCCCGGGCACCACGATCCACGGCGCCTCGCCCGTCGAGGTCTTGCGCAGGAAGGGCTCGCAGACCTTCACGAACTTCTTGTAGTACTTGTAGTACGCCCACTCGCGGTCGGTGACGCGCCAGCGCGTGTCGGGATTCTTCTCGAGCTGCCGCAGGCGCTTGCGTTGCTGCGGCTTGGACAGGTGGAACCAGTACTTGAGCAGCAGCACGCCCTCGTCGCAGAGCATCTTCTCGAGGCGCACGACTTCGCTGATCGCGTGCGCGAACTCGGCCTCGTCGATCTCCCCGGTGACGCGCTGGATGATCGGCATGGTGTGCCAGGCGCCGAAGAAGACGCCGACCTTGCCCTTCGGCGGCAGCGAGCGCCAGAACCGCCACTGCGCGGGACGCTCGCGCTCCTCGTCGGAGGGCTCGAAGAACGCGTAGGTGTAGATGTGGCGCGGATCCATCCACTCGTTGAGCAGATTGATCGTCTCGCCCTTGCCGGCCCCTTCGACCCCGGCGATCAGGATGAGCACCGGGAACCGGCCGTTCTCCTTCAGATCGTACTGCGCGTTGAGGAGCGTCTCACGCAGCTTCGCCTCCTCGCGGCGGTACACGGCCTTGTCCAGCTTGTGATCCAGGTTTGCGGACTCGAACATCGGTTCACCTCCCGGCTTGCATGATAGCGGCTCGGCGCAGCGCGCGACGCGGCCCGAGGATGATGCAGATCAAACGCACGGCGCGTTCAGGTCCAGAAGGCCTCGCAGCGACGCACGGCCTTCCACACCCGCTTCAGGCCGCGCCTGCGGTCGGCCAGCATCGCGGCGTTCCAGTGCTCGATGAGGGTCCTCGCCGGCGCGCGCAACGGACCTCGCGCGGCCGCCGCCGCTGCCCGGATCAGCGACGGCGCGATCGCGCAGTCGTTGATCGCGCCCAGCGCATCCTGCAGATCGTTCAGGGCCTTGAGCATCGGTGCGGCGCGCGCGCGAGGAAACAGCGGCGCGAAGAAAACGGCCGCGTAGCGGAGCCGCTTTGTTGCAATGCGCAAACGATGCAGGCGACTGAGGCCGGCGGACTGAATCCCTCGACCACGCTTGAGCAGGCGCTTGTGATAACGCGCGAGCATCCTCACGGCATGCGCGCGCACGGGCGCGCCCCAGCGCTCGCCTGCCTCGCCGTCCGACGCCGCGCGCCAGGACTCCGACGCGAGCCACGCCGCGAGATCGAGCTGCAACTGCTGCGAGCCGCGTGCCGCGAGCGCGCGCCGGGACCGAAGGTAGGCCGCCTCCCGCAAGCGGCCCGAGGCGCGGGCGATCGCCGACAGCCCGCGGTGCCCGGGGAACTGTTCCATCACCGGCGCCAGCGTTTCCGCCGCAAAGACGTCCCATTCGCGCGCCGGACCCAGCGCGCGCGTGAGGCAGCGCAGCGCCCGCAAGCGCGGCTCGCTTTGCGCATCGGGCAGCAGGTCCGCGAACGCGTCGAGCACGGAGCGCAGGCGCCGCAGCGCGACGCGTGCCTGATGCACGTACTCCGGATCCGAGCCGCGCAGAACGCCGTACTGGTTGGCCTGCAGATGGTTCAGGCAACTCCCGGCCGCGACTCGAAACGCCAGCGCCGCGTGCATCTCGCGCCGCAGGACACGGAGGCTGCCTCGCACCGGCGCGGCGCGCACCGCGCCGATCAATTCGAAGCCGCGCGCCGCCTTGGAGCGCGGCTCGACGCGAACCGCATAGCGCTCGGCAATCGCCTTGGCTAGTTCGAACACGTGCACGGCCGGGCCGCGCTTGAGCTCCAGTTCGATCTCGCAGACCGCCGATCGCCCCCCAGGGCTCCGAATGAAGCCGCGGTCCAGGCTGATTTCGATCGCGGAATCCGGGGCCGGCATCACGTGCCGCACCTGCCGTTCGACCTCGATCCGAAAAACCGGCGCAAGCGACGCCCGCCGCGCGATGGCGGCCACCGCGCGCTCCGGCGCCGATGCGCCGAGCCGCCGCAGATCCAGCGCGGGTCCCGACGCGCGCCGATTGATCTCCTCGCGGCGGTGCAGGCCCGAGTCGAGCGACCCCGCGCCCTTGATCGTCTGCACCCACCCGCCCTCCTCGTGGCGCAGCCGCACCGACAACCCGCGCTTGCAAAGCGCGCGCCGCGCGGTATCGAAATAGATCGCCTGAAGGGGCTGCGGCGGCTCCGCCCGCCCACCCAGGAGCGGGTCCTGAGCGGCCCGAGCCAGCGTGCGCGGAGTCACCGCGAGCTTCAATTCGGTCTCGACGGTCGCCATCGCCCGTCCAGTCTACCGACAGCTGCGTGCAAGGTCAGTGCCCTATGTCAACGCCGGGGACCTCGCGGCGGCGTAGGCTGGCGGTCCTCGGCGGCCTATCGTCATGAGCGCAAGATTCGAAACCGGTGATTTCTGGGGCGGGTTGAGTGCGATGCTCGTCGCAGTCCCCTCCGCAATCGCCTTCGGCGTGACCGTGTTTGCCTCTCTGGGGGGCGAATTCGCGGCGCAGGGCGCCTTGGCGGGAATCCTCGGCGCCGTGATCCTGGGACTGGTGGCGCCGGCCATCGGCGGAACCAAGCGCCTCATTTCGGCGCCGTGCGCGCCCGCGGCAGCGGTCCTGTCGGCATTTGCCATCGAAGCCGCGGGCCGTGGGCTGCCTGCCGAAGCCGTGTTTGTCCAGATCTCGCTGGCGTGCCTGGTCGGGGGCGCGCTGCAGCTGGCGTTTGGCCTGGTCGGCATCGGCCGCCTGATCCGCTACATGCCCTACCCGGTGGTCTCGGGATACCTCACCGGCGTCGGACTGATCATCATCATCAGCCAGGTTCCGAAACTGCTCGGCTCGCCCGTCGACCTTCCGTGGATGAAGGCGGTGATATCGCCCGCTGCGTGGCATTGGGTGGCGCTCGCCGTCGGCGGGGTGACGCTGGCGACCATGCTGCTCGCGCCGCGGGTCACGCGATCGGTTCCCGCCTCGATTCTCGGGCTCGCCGCGGGCGTTGCCGCGTATTTCGCTCTGGCCTCGGTGCATCCCGAATTGCTGTCACGCGCCGAGAATCCGTTCGTGGTCGGCGACCTGAACAGTTCGCCGCACGCGCTTCTGGCGGCGCAGGAGGCGCGCTGGAGCGGGTTCGCCTCGCTCGCTTTGAGCGACCTGGTGGGCGTGCTGGTGCCGGGCGCAACGCTGGCGATCCTGTTGTCCATCGACACGCTCAAGACGTGCGTCGTGCTCGACGCGCTCACGCGCAGCCGTCACGATCCGAACCGCGAACTGCGCGGTCAGGGCATCGCCAATCTGGCTGCCGGCGCTGCGGGCGCGATGCCCGGCGCCGGCACCATGGGCCCGACGCTGGTCAACGTCACGAGCGGCGCGCAGACGCGCGTCTCGTCCATCATCGCCGGCTCGATGGCGCTTTTCGCGCTGCTGCTGCTGTCCCCGCTCATCGGCTGGGTGCCCATCGCGGCGCTGGCCGCCATCCTGATCCTCGTCGGCGTGCGCATGATGGACTGGGCGAGCTTCGCGTTTCTGCGCAACCGCTCGACGATCCTCGACTTCGCGGTCATCGCATCGGTGGTGGCGGTGGCGCTTTCGTACAGCCTGGTGGCGGCCTCGGGCGTCGGCGTGGCGCTCGCGGTGCTGCTGTTCGTGCGCGAGCAGATCAGCTCCTCGGTGGTGCATCGGCGCGCCACCGGGGGACAGATGTTCTCCAAGCAGGTGCGGCTGCCCGACGAGATGAAGCTGCTGCAGGCGCATGGCGAGGAAACTGCGGTGCTCGAGCTGCAGGGCAGCCTCTTCTTCGGCACCGCGGACCAGCTCTACAACGCCCTGGAACCCGAGCTCAAGACGCGCCGTTTCATCATCCTCGACTTCCAGCGGGTGCAATCGGTGGACATCACGGTCGCGCACCTGCTCGAGCAGATCGAGGATCGCCTCGCCCAGCGGCACGCGCTGCTGCTCTTCAGCGACCTGCCGCGCAGCCTGCCGAGCGGACGCGACATCCAGCGCTATTTCGGCGAGGTCGGCCTCATGCACGCCGAGCACCGCGCCCACGTGTTCGAGGAGCTCGACTACGCGCTGGAGTGGGTGGAGGAGCGGATTCTGGAGGAGGAGCACGTCCGGCGCGCGCAGGAAAACCCGCTGCAGCTGCGCGAGATCGATCTCTTCGCGGGGCGCAAGGAGGAAACGCTGGCCGCGCTCGAGGCGTGCATGGAGCAGCGCGCGTGCAAGGCCGGCGAGCGGATCTTCTCCATCGGCGACACCGGCGACGAGCTCTACCTCGTCCGGCGCGGGGCGGTGCGCATCGTGCTGCCGCTCTCGGACAAGGAGTCGCATCACCTGGCGACCTTCGGCCGCGGCGACTTTTTCGGCGAGATGTCGTTTCTCGACCACGACGCGCGATCCGCGGACGCGGTCGCGTTCACCGATGTCGATCTCTACGTGCTGTCGCGGCGCCGGTTCGAAACCCTGGCGGCCGAGCACAAGAAGCTGGCGATGCAGCTGCTGGGCGGTCTGGCGCGCGTGCTCTCCATCCGCCTTCGGTACACGACGGCAGAACTGCGCGCGCTGCGAAGTCCGGGGCGCCAATGAGGCCCCCGGAACCCCGTCGGTCCGCGCCCGGCTACTTGTGCTTCATCAGGAAGGTGTAGACCTTTTCGGCCTCGGCCTGCTCGAGCAGCGTATGACCGGTCTGCTTGCAGAAAGCCTGGAAATCCTTCACCGAGCCGGGGTCCGTCGAGATGATCTTCAGCACCTGCCCGGACTGCATGTCCGCAAGCGCCTTCTTCGCGCGGAGGATCGGCAGCGGACAGTTCAGGCCGCGGGCATCCAATTCCTTGTCAACTTGCATCGGCGAGTTTCCTCGGTTGCATAAGGGAACCCTGATATTACAGACCAAGTCCCCCAGCGTGTGCAAACGAGCGCCGGGACGCCTCGACCGGCGGGCATCGACTTTTCCTTATCTACCCATAAGGAAAGCTGAATGGATGATAAGAATCCGCTGGGACAGTATTTCAGCGAGCGCTAATATGCCCAATCGCGCGGCGCGACGCGCATGACGGAGAACACTGCAATGGACCAAGCCCCGAACGCAGCGCTGCTGGACGATCTGATCCGGCGCAGGCTCGACGAGATTCTGCCGCAGAAACTGGAAGAGATCCGCGCGCAGAAGACGCCGGCCATGACGATCATTTCCACCAAAGGTACGCTCGACTGGGCGTATCCGCCGTTCATACTCGCCTCGACGGCGGGCGCGCTGGGCTGGGACGTGTCGGTGTTCTTCACGTTCTACGGGCTCAACCTGCTGAAGAAGGACCTCGGCGATCTCAAGGTCAGCCCGCTGGGCAATCCGGGCATGCCGATGAAGATGCCGTTCGGCCCCGACTGGTTCAAAGCCATCAACTGGAATATTCCGAACGCCGTGCAGGCGGTCGTTCCGGGTTTCGAGACGATGGCCACGACGCTGATGAAGCAGACGATCCACAACAAGGGCGTCGCGGGCGTCGAGGAGCTGCGCCAGGCGTGCATCGAGGCGGACGTCAAACTGATCGGCTGCCAGATGACGGTCGACCTGTTCGGCTTTGCGCGCGAGGATTTCATTCCCGAAGTGAAGGATTTCGTCGGTGCCGCGACCTTCCTGCCGATGGCGCGCGATGCCGACGTGAGCTTGTTCATCTGACGCTGTCCCACCTCAATATCATCAAGGGAGTGCCATGAAAACCAGAATTCTGAAACTCGCTGTTGCCGCCGCGCTGGCGGCGCCGGCGGTCGCGATGGCGACGACGGGATACTTTGCCCACGGCTACGGGCTCAAGGCCAAGGGCATGGGCGGCGTCGGCATCGCGCTGCCGCAGGAGGCCATGAGCGGCGTCTCCAACCCCGCGAACCTCGGCTTCGTCGGCAACCGACTGGACCTCGAGCTCGAATGGTTCCGGCCAGTCCGTGACGCGGACGTGAGCGGGGCCAATCCCTTCAACGGCCGTTGGGACGGAAACGGACGCAAGGATTTCTTCATCCCGGGGTTCGCCTATAACCGGATGCTGCGCCCGAATCTGGCGCTCGGGCTGCTCGTGTACGGCAACGGCGGCATGAACACGACGTTCAATTCCAACCCGTTCGGCGCTGTTGGTGGCAGCAATCCGGGCGGGGTCGATTACATGCAACTGTTCTTCGCGCCCACGCTTGCCTGGAAACCGAACGAGAATCACTCGATCGGCATTTCGCTGAATCTCGTCTACCAGAATTTTGGAGCGCAAGGTCTCGAGGGTTTTGCAAATCCCGTGTTCTCGGCGAATCCGGCCA
>DKBI01000173.1 GCA_002451175.1 Betaproteobacteria bacterium UBA6904 | reverse complement strand
GCGCTCCCAGTGCGCTGCGCGCGCGAGCAGCAGATCGTCGGCCTTGATCGCCATCCCCGTCCCCTCCCCTCCGTTCGGCACGATCATACGCCGCGCCGCGGCGGTCGGATCTGCAGCCAGAACGTCACCGGCCCGTCGTTGACGAGGCTCACCTGCATGTCGGCGCCGAAGCGCCCGGTCCGCACATCGGCGTGGTGCTCGCGCGCGAGCGCAACGAATCGCGCGAACAGCCGCTCGCCCTCCTGCGGGACCGCCGCGGAGGAGAAGCTCGGCCGCGCCCCCTTGGCAGTGTCGGCGGCGAGCGTGAACTGCGGAACCGCCAGCAACCCGCCGCCGATGTCCGCGAGCGAAAGGTTCATCTTGCCGGCCGCGTCGGCGAAGATGCGGTAGCCGATCACGCGCTCGGCGAGCCTCGCGGCTTCCGCGTCGCCGTCGCCGCGCTCCACGCCGACGAGCGCGAGAATCCCGCGTCCGATCGCCCCGACGGCAGCGCCGCCGATCTCCACCCGCGCCTGGGTGACGCGCTGGATGAGCGCGATCACGCGATGATGTCGGGGATCAGCCGGTCGCGCAGCCGCCCGATGGTGTCCTTCAGGTAGAGCTTGCGTTTCTTCAGCCGCCGCAGGCGCAGCTCGTCCTGCAGCGGGCTCTCCACCAGGCGGCCGATCACGTCGTCGAGGTCGCGATGCTCGATCTCGAGCAGCGCGATGCGCTCCTCGATCTCTGCGCGCTCCTCGTCCGTCAACGGCCGGTTGCCCAAGGCGCCCCCGATCAATACGTCGGCTTCTGCCGGAAGTGCTCGAGCCGGTCGATGGACTGCACGAGGATGTCCCGCAGCTGCGTCCCCTGCAGCACTTTGAGCGGCACCGCGACACCGGCCGCGCCGCGCGCCCAGACCTTGGCGTAGAAATCGCCCAGCGACGACACCTCCTCTTCGCCGACGCCGAGCACGATGTCGCCGCTCTTCAGGCCGGCGCGCTCGGCCGGACCGTCGGGCGACACGCGGGAGACGAGCAGCCGCCCGCGCAGCTCCTCGGTGTTCATGCCGAGCCAGGGACGCGCGGGACCCGGCCGGCGTCCCGCCGCAATCAGGTCGTCGAGAATCGGCTGCAGCAGGCTCACCGGGACGAACAGGTTGCCCGCCGCCTGGGCGCCCGTGCCTGCCGCGTCGTTGACGACCAGCGAGCCGATGCCGACCAGCTCGCCACGCGTGCTGATCAGCGCGGCGCCGGACCAGTCCGGGACCGCCGGAACGGTGTAGATCGCCGAATCCAGCTGGTACTCCCAGCTGCCCGAGAACGGCCGGCGCGAAACGACGAACGCCAGCGCGACGCCGTCGCCGCCGCCGTGCCGCACGACGAGCGCCGGCTCGCCCTCGGCGAGCGCGTCCGCGTCACCCAGCGCCAGGGGCTTGGCATCAACCGGCAAGAGCAGGCGCAACAGCGCAAAACCGCTGGCATGATCGTATCCCGCCACCGTGGCAGGGACCGTCCTGCCGTCGTTCAGCTTGACCTCGATCGACTCCGCCTCGATGACGAGATACCCGATCGTCGCGACGTAGCCGTCGCGCACGAGCACGCCGGTGCCCTCGCGCGCCGAGCCGAGCGTCTGCGCCGTTCGGGCTCCCTGCACGACCCGGGTCCTGATGCGCACGATGGCCGCCAACGTCGCATCGGCCTGGACCTCCGTCTGCGCGGGCGCGCGCGGCGCCTCCTGCGCGCGCGCCGGCATCGCCGCCGCGAGCAGGGCGAGGAGGAAGCACAGGATCTGGCCGCGTCTCATCGGAATGGCAAAGCGCCCGCGCATTGTCCCTCTCGCGGCGCGCCAAATCCAGACCCGCGCCGCCTTTACCGTCCGACGCCTTCCGGCTAACCTCGCAGCGGTTCCCTGGAAGGAGCAGTGCCATGAACGCTGCGGGCTCGCCCGCCCACGGCGGCGAGCGGGTCGCCGCCGTTCTGCAAGCGCACGGCGTGCCGGTTCTGTTCACGCTGTGCGGCGGGCACATCTCGCCGATCCTCGTGGCGGCCAAGGCGCGCGGCATCCGCGTCATCGACTGCCGCGACGAGGCGACCGCGGCGTTCGCCGCCGATGCGGTCGCCCGGCTCACCGGCATTCCGGGCGTCGTCGCCGTGACCGCGGGGCCCGGCCTGACCAACACGATCACCGCGCTCAAGAACGCGCAGCTCGCCCAGTCGCCGCTGGTGCTGATCGGCGGCGCGGCGCCGACCGCGCTGCAGGGCCGCGGCGCGCTGCAGGACATCGATCAGCGGCCGCTCGTCGCGCCGCACGTCAAGCGCGCCTGGCGGATCCGGCGTGTCGCCGACTTCGCCCCCGCCCTGGTGGACGCCTTCGCCGTGGCACGCGAGGGCGTCCCAGGACCGGTATTCGTGGAGTGCCCGGTCGACCTCCTCTACGACGAGGCGAGCATACGACAGTGGTATGCCGAGGCCGCGGGCAAGGGCCAGTCGATTCCCGACCGGCTGCTGCGCTGGTATCTGCGGCGTCACGCCGACCGGCTGTTTGCCGGGAGCGACCCGCCCGCCGCGCACGACGCGCGCGAGGTCCAGGCGCCTGCGGCGAGCGACGCTTCGATTGCACACGCAAGCACCGCGTTGGCCAAGGCCGCCCAACCGCTGCTCGTCATCGGCAGCCAGGCGCTCGTGCGGGCTGCCGACGCCGAACGCGTGGCCGAGGCAGTGACGCGCCTCGGGATTCCCGTTTACCTCTCCGGCATGGCGCGCGGACTGCTGGGACGCGACCACCCGCTGCAGATGCGCCATGCGCGCCGCGAGGCCCTGCGCGGCGCCGATTGCGTGCTGCTGGCCGGCGTGCCGTGCGATTTTCGGCTGGACTACGGCCGGCACATCCGCAGGTCCGCGACGCTGATCGCTGCCAATCGCAGCGCGGCCGAGGCGCGGATGAATCGGCGGCCGGCGGTCGCGATGATCGGCGACGCGGGGTCGAGCCTCGTGCGGCTCGCCGAGCGTCTGGGCCCGCATTCGGGCTGCGCGGCGTGGGCGCAGACGCTGCGCGCGCGCGACCAGGAGCGGGAAGCGGACATCGACCAGCGCGCTGCGCAAGCCGGCGAACACGTGAACCCGGTCGCGCTGTTTCGCCGGCTCGATCGCATCGCCGCGGACGACGCGACCTTCGTCGCCGACGGCGGCGATTTCGTCGCCACGGCGTCGTACATCCTGCGGCCGCGCGCGCCGCTGCACTGGCTCGATCCGGGCGC
>DKBI01000195.1 GCA_002451175.1 Betaproteobacteria bacterium UBA6904 | reverse complement strand
GGCGGCGGGCACGACCTGACGTTCCCACACCATGAGAACGAGATCGCCCAGTCCGAGGGGGCGACCGGCGAGCCGTTCGCCAACTACTGGGTGCACAACGGGTTCGTGCGCATCGCCGACGAGAAGATGTCGAAGTCGCTCGGCAACTTCTTCACGATCCGCGACGTGCTGAAGACCACCGATGCCGAGGTGCTGCGGTTCCTGTTCCTGCGCACGCACTACCGCAGCCCGCTCAACTATGCGGATGCGCACCTCGCGGAGGCGCGCCAGGCGCTCGCCCGGCTGTACACGGCGCTGAAGGGTGCGCCGGCCGCGGCGGGTGCGATCGACTGGCGCGAGCCGTACGCCGCGCGTTTCCGGGCGGCGATGGACGACGACTTCAACACGCCCGAGGCGCTCGCCGTGCTGTTCGAGATGGCGCGCGAGATCGGGCGGGGCGGGCAGGCGCTGGCGCCGCTGCTGCGCGCCCTCGGCGGCGTGCTCGGGCTTCTGCAGCGCGACCCGCAGGCGTTCCTGCAGTCGGGGCCGGGCGGCACCCTGACCGATGCCGAGATTCAGGGGCGGATCGAGGCGCGGCTCGCAGCGCGCAAGGCGAAACGATTCGCCGAAGCGGACGACATTCGAGCCGCGCTGGATGCCGCGGGCATCGTGCTGGAGGATGGACCCTCGGGCACGACGTGGCGGCGCAAGTAGCGGCGGGCGCGTGGCGCCGCCGCTAGGCGGGTGACAGCGGCGGAAGCGTCAGAATGGCGCGCCGGCATTCGCCGTCCGCCTTGACCGTGAGTTCCGGGCCCTCGGCGAAAAGCCGAGACATCCGCTCGCGCACGACGTCCAGAAGCGCGTCCTGCCGTGCCGCTGAGGACGCGCCACGACTCTCCACCGTGATTTCGATCGCCGAGCGCAGCTTGCGAACCGCAATCGTCAGGCGATGCGCGGCGACGCCATCGACCGCCCAGCGCACCAGGGGCAAGAGCAGCATGGGCGGCATGGGCAGGTCGCGCAGGGCACCCTCGGCTTCGACCTCGAGCTGCAGGCGGCCGGCGCCGCTCGGCGTCGTGAGTTCGACGTAGGCGGCGGCGAGTTCCTGTTCGCGCGCCACGGTGGACCGGCCATTTTCGTCGGCCGGCAACGCGGCCCGCAGGTACCGGATCAACGCGTCGAGGCGCTCCTGTCCGAGGGCGACGCCGTCGCCGTAAGCGCGNNGCGCGCAGTTCCCCCTCGACGAGTTCGTGCTGCACCCCGAGCGCGGCCATGCGCGTGGCGTGCAGGTGCGCGCTGGCCCGGCGGCTGCGCTCCAGAGTTGCGTAGAGCACGATCAGGACGAAACTCAGCAGCAGCGCATGGGAAAAGCGCAGCCAATAGAGCTGCGTGGGGGCGACCCCCAACGCGTCGAGCAGTTTCGCGCCGCGCGCGGAGACTTCCATCGCGATGTGCGGCTGCGCCAGGATCTCGAGCGCCGCGCCGCCGATCGACCCGGGCACCAAGGCGATGGCGAGGCGCAGAGGGCCGGCCAGACGCCCCCGGAAGAGATGGTCGGCGGCGATCGCACAGAGCAGGGTGACGATCCCGGCGACGCTGTCCACGCAGATCCAGGCGGCCTGCCCCCACAGCTTCGGCAGCCACTCGCCGCTCGGCTCGGCATCGAGAAATGCCGCCCAGCTCACCAGTCGAACGATGGTCGTGACGAATACCGCCAGGGCGACGTGATGGGGTCCGAACCCGGCGAGAATCCCGCGGCTGATCCACTGGCGCGGAGAGGCGTGGGCCGGCGCGATCGGCAGTGTCCCGGCGATCACGCGACGTGCCTCTCGATCCACGGCAGCGCAATCGTCGCGACCAGGCCACTGGGGACGTTCGCCTCGAGCGTCAGCGAAGCGCGCGCGCCATACAGGGCGGCAAGGCGCGCGCGGATGTTGGCGAGGCCCACCCCGCTGCCGCTCGCGGCCTGCAGACCTTGCCCGGTGTCGGCAACCCGGACCACGAGCTGATCGCCCGAGCGCAGCGACTGGAGCCGGATCCAACCCCCGTCCACGAGCGGCGCCAGGCCGTGCTTGAGCGCGTTCTCCACCAGCGTCGCGAGCATCATCGACGGCACCATGGCATCGCGATGCGCTTCCGGGATGTCGATCGACACGCCAAGGCGCTCGCCCATGCGGATCTTCTGCAAGGCGAGGTAGGCCGAGAGCATTTCGACTTCCTCGCCCAGGCTGACCTGGTCGCGCCGGATGCGCGGCAGGGCCGCCTGCAGATAGCGCGACAGTTGGGTGAGCATCGCGCGCCCGCTGGTCAGGTCGCTCTGACAGAGGCGCCGGATGTTCGACAGCGTGTTGAACAGGAAATGCGGCTCGATCTGCGCCTGCAGCAGGCGCAGGCGGGCTTCGGCGCGCTCTTTTTCCAGCGCCTGGAGCCGCAGCGCCGATGCTTCCGCGTTGGCCCGCGCCGCCCGCTCGCGCAGCAGGAACAGGTAGCCCGCCGCGAGCAGCAGTGCCCAGTCGAGCCACGTTGCGAGCATGAGCCATGGCGTCGAGCCTTGCGCAGCAAAGGGCACCGCGTTCGTCAGGTAGCTGGCGACCGCGCCGGCCACGGCGGCGACGAGCCCCGCGAGCACGACGAGTGCTCGGCGCGTGATCGCGGCCTCTCCGGCGAGATTGAGCACCGCCAGCGCGGTGACGAGCACGACGCCGCCGCCGACCAGCGAGACGCCGATATTGGCGAACCAGGCCTCCAGGAATCCGGCGAGCCCGGTTCCCGCGACACCGCTGCGCGGCTGCAGGATCGTCGGCAGCGTCCAGAGCGCGACGAAGAGGCCGAGCAGACCGAAGCTTTGCCAAGACAGCCCGCGCAGCAGGGGGGGCGACTGGGAGAGGATGGACGGCCGGAGCGCAGAGAGGCTGGGCATCAGGAGGGCGTCAACCTACATCTGCTTGAAGCGAAACGCATACGCGTCGCTCACCGGGAGCAGCTCGGCGCCGCGCTTCAACCGCACCTGCGGGCGGCCGCGTTCGTCGCGCACGACGCCCGCAATGGCATTCACGTTGACGATGGTGGAGCGATGGATCTGCCAGAACGTCGCCGGATCCAGCTCCTCGAGCAGTTCCTTGATCGGCTTGCGGATGAGCGATTCGCCCTGCGGCGTGACGACGCGCGTGTATTTGCTGTCGGCCTGGAAATACGCGATGTCCTCGACCGTGATGATGCGCACGGTCTGACCCTGGGACGCGTTGATCCAGCGCAGGTGGCCCTTGGCCGGCACGCCGAGTTCGTGCAGCACGCTGTCCATCGCCTGGGCCGGATGGCCGATGCGGGCCTTCAGGCGGCCGACGGTCGTTGCCAGCCGCGCTGCCGTGGCTGGCTTGAGCACGTAGTCCACGGCCCCCTGCTCGAAGGCGGCAATCGCGTGCTGGTCGTAGGCCGTGAGGAAGACCACGTGGCAGCGGCCGTTGACCTGCCGCGCGACCTCCAGGCCGGTCATGCCGGGCATCAGGATGTCGAGGAACAGGACGTCCGGCGCGTGTTGTTCGAGGGCGCGCAGCGCGTCGATGCCGTTGCCGGCCTGCGCGACGACGTCCAGTTGCGGCCAGAGCGCACCCAGAAGCTCCGCCAGTTCCTCTCGCAGGAGCGGCTCGTCCTCGGCGATGATGGCGCGCGGTCGCATGAGTGTGGCGCTGGTCGGGAGCAGGCGCGGGTGCGCGCCTGCCCCGGATTCGTCGCGCTCCATCATCGCATGCACCCGGCGGCCCTTCCAACCGGGCCCCATGGCGGGGTCCTAGCCTCTCGGGGCCGGGCAGCTTTGGTTCGCCAGCGTGCGCCGCGCGATGCCGGGCCCGGTGACGACGATGCGCTCGGGCTGTTGCTGGGCGAGCTGCTGCCGATGCGCGTTGTTCACCATGGCGGTGTCGAATGCGGCGAGCGCAGCCGCATGCACTGCAGCTGCGGCGGCGAGCACCAGAATCTGATTGCGGCGTGTCATGGCTGGGTCTCCTTCGATGCGGCAGGGTCAGAATACGAACCCGGCGGGGGGCGGACAACGGGAATGCGACGAAACGCCGAATCCGCGGACGAAAACGGCCCCCGGGCGGACGGATGCATCCCGGTCGTCGCCCGGCAATGCCGTTCAGGGCCCCCCTTCTGCAGTCCGTCGCAGCCGCGTGGCGGCAGGAAGGGGGGCCGCCTAGAGTGAGGTCGTCGCAAACCGGCCGCGAAGGCCTTAACCTACGGACCCCGCAAGGCTGATGCCATGACCGCAACGCCCCTTTCCCCAGCAACGACGGCAGGACCTTCCGCGTGGCAACGCTTCTCCCGCGCCGTCGCAAGCGGATTTCGCCGCTATGCCGAGTGGCTGGTCGGCATCTCGTGGAAGAAGTTCTTCCTGCTTTCGGTGCTGCTGCTCATCGCGGCGGCCCTGCTCTCGGAGATTCCGCCGTTTTCGACCCGCATCGTGGTGAGCGCCGACGGCCCGGATCCGACGCCAAAGCCCGCGTCGCGCGCGGCGCGCGCCAAGGAGAGAGCCAAGCGGATCGGCGACGTGGACATCCGCATCGACGAAACCGGCATTCACATCAAGCGCAAGCGCAAGGCGGCCCCGGACGAGGCCGGCGCCCCGTCGGCAAAGACCGCGCCGGAGGTGCCCGGCGCAGAAGAAAAGTCCGGGAACCCCTTGCCGCCGCCCCCTGCGGCGCCCGAGGCGCCGGCGGTCCCGGGCGCGTCGCCGACCTCTCCCGGGGCGCCGAAAAATCGCATCGAGATCGACCGGGACGGCATTACCCTGAACCTGCCGCGGGAGGCGAGAGAGGAAATCCGTGCCGCCATCCAGGCTGCGAAACAGGGGATCAACGAGGGACTGTCGCAGGAGGACCAGGAAGAGCTTCGCGCCGCCATCGAGGAAGCCAAGCAGAGCATCCGCGAGGCCATCGACGACGAGGCGCTCGCCGAAGCGAGCCGCCCGCGCACGCGGGTGATCCGCATCGGGTCCTACCTGCCGAATCTCGCGCTGCTGTGGATCGTCGCCTCGATGGTCATGAAGCTGGTGTACGCGGGTCGCGTCAAGGCGGAGGTGCATGCCGCCGAGGCGCAGGAGACGGCGGACGCGGAGAGCCTCAAGCGCCAGGTCGTCGAGGCGCG
>DKBI01000264.1 GCA_002451175.1 Betaproteobacteria bacterium UBA6904 | reverse complement strand
TTGAGGATCGTGCCCTCGGGGATCGTGATCCGGATGGGCTTCACCATGCCCTCGTTGTGGGGCATGTTCGGGTTCACCATCTGCAGGAAGGTCAGGATCGTGGCCGAGGCGCTGGAGGTGTACGTGCCGTTCACGAACCCGGTGGTCTGGGGGTCGGTACCGGTGTAGTCGAAGTGGATGTCGCCGTCCTGCACGGTGACCGCGACGCGGATGGTGTAGGAGGAGCCCGGGTTCTTGCCGTCGTAGTAGGCGACGGCCTCGCCCCGGTACACGCCGTCGGGGATCGAGCGGATCTCCTGGCGCATCATCTTCTCGGTCGCGTCGAACAGGTGCGCCACGTGGGCCTCGAACACGTCGCGGCCGTAGCGCTCGAGGATCTTGAGGATCCCGCGCTCGCCCACCACGCACGACCCGATCTCGGCGCGCATGTCCTCCTCGACGATGTCGAGCCGGATGTTGGCGAAGATCAGGTCCCAGACGTCCCGGCGCAGCTTGCCCTTCTCGTAGACCTTGACCGGAGGGATGCGCAGCGCCTCCTGCCACACCTCCGTGGCCTGGGGGTTGTACCCGCCCTGGACCGCGCCGCCGATGTCGGCCTGGTGGCCCTTGCACGCCGCCCACGCGATCAGCTGCTTGCCGGCGAACACGGGCTTGAACACGGCGACGTCGTTATTCTGGTTGCCGCCGCTGAACACGTCGTTGTGCAGGATGACATCGCCCGGGTGCAGGTCGTCGCCGAAAAAGCGCGCGACGTGCTCGCACGCCGGCTGCAGGGCGAAGGCGAGCACCGGGATGTACTCGGTCTGCTCGAGCATGCGGCCGCGCGCGTCATACAGGCCCGTGACGAAATCGCGCGCCTCGTTGAGGATCGGCGAGCGCGTCGTGCGCAGCAGCGTGAGGCCCATCTCCTCGGTGATGGACTTCAGCCGCCGCTGCAGCACGGCGACTTCGATCGGATCGATGCGACGCTTCATGCCTGGCTCCTCCCGCGCCGCGCGCGTGCGGTCATCACGCAGTTGCCCAAGGCATCGTACGCCGCCTGCCAGTCCGCGGGGACGAGAACGCTCGTGTTCGCCGACTCGATGATGGCCGGCCCGCGCAGCCGATTGCCGTGGGCGAGGCGCTCGCCGTCGAAGACCGGGACCTGCCGCCAGGCGCCGCGCTCCGGCAGCCAGGCGCGGCGCCGGCCCTTCAGGGCGTGGGCGCTGCCTGGAGCGCCCCGCAGCTCGCGCCGCAGCGCCGGTTTGGTTGTGATACCGCTCGCCGAGAGCCGCAGGTTGAGAAGCTCCACGGCGGTGCCTTCCGCGCGCAGCGCATAGCCGTAGAGCCGGTCGTGCCGGGCGTGAAAGCGCTCGCGCACGGCGTGCCAGTCGCCTTCCAAGATCGCGCGTTCCGGGACCTCCACGCCGACTTCGTGATACTGGCCGAGATAGCGAAGATCGGCCTTCACCGCCATGCGCTGGCGCCGCGGCGCGATGCCTTCGCTTGCCAGTTGGCGCCGCGCCGAGGCGAGCATGTCCCGAAGCGCGGCTCTCGCGCGGCGATCGCCCGCGGCGGTCTCGCCGAGGACCTGGGCGCAGCTGCGCACGTAATCGTGGCGCAGGTCGGTGCGCAACATGCCGGCGGCGCAGAAGATCGAGGCTTCCCGCGGCACGATGATGCGCGCGATGCCGAGTTCCGCAGCGATGCCGGCGGCATGCAGCGGCCCCGCGCCGCCCGCGCAGACCAGCGGAAATTCGCGCGGATCGTAGCCCTTCTGCACCGAGATCTCGCGGATCGCCGACGCCATGTTGACGTTGATGACGCGCACCATGCCCTGCGCTGCCGCCTCCAGGGAAAGGCCGAGAGGCTTCGCGATGTGCTTCATGATCGCCTGCCGCGCGGCAGCCGCGTCGAGTGGCAGGCGTCCGCCGGCGAAGTAATCGGCGGCGAGGTAGCCGAGCGCCAGGTTCGCGTCCGTGCACGTGGGCGCGGTGCCGCCGCGCCCGTAGCAGGCGGGCCCCGGGTCGGCGCCCGCGCTCGCCGGGCCCATGCGCAGCAGGCCGCCGGCGTCGATCCAGGCGATCGAGCCGCCGCCCGCGCCCACGGTGTTGATCTCCATCGTCGGCAGGGCGAGCGCGTACCGGTTGACCGCCCCGGCGGCGGTCACGGCCGGCTGCGCGTCGCGCACGAGGGCGGCATCGAAGCTCGTGCCCCCCATGTCCATCGTGATGAAGCTCTTGTCGCGGTACGGCGCCATGCAGGCGAGGCCGGCGACCGGGGCGGCGGCGGGCCCGGAAAGGAGCGTCATGGCCGCAAGCCGGGAGACCGCCGCGGGCGCGGCGACCCCGCCGTTCGACTGCATGATGAGCAGCGTCCCGGGAAAGCGTGCCGCCGCGAGCTTCGCGGTCAGGTTGCCAAGATAGCGGGCGAGGATCGGTCCGACCGCGGCGTTGAGGACCGTCGTGCTGGTGCGCTCGTAGAAGCGCACCTGCGGCAGCACCTCGGAGGAGACCGACACGTATGCGCCGGGCATACGGCGGCGCACGATCGCGGCCGCGGCGCGCTCGTNNCTCGAGCGGCGTCACGACGTTGCCGGTCGCGTCCGTCCGCTCGGTGATCGGCAGGCGCAGCCAGCGCGGCACCACGGGCTCCGGGGGGTGATAGCGGTTGTCGTACATCTCCTCGCGCACGCCGCGGCGCATCTGCACCGCGTCGCGGAAACCTCGCGTCGCCAGCAGCGCCGTGCGCGCGGTATTGCCGGTCAGAACGGCATTCGTGGTCACCGTCGTGCCGTGGACGATGAGCGCGACGCGCGCCAGGAACTCCGGCAGGGTCAGCCGCTCGCCGGCGGCGAGGGCTTCTAGCCCCCGCAGCACGGCCTCCGACGGATCGGCCGGCGTGGAGAGTTCCTTGTGCGCTGCAGTGCCGCGCCGCCGCATGAGGAGAAAGTCGGTGAAGGTCCCCCCAACGTCGATGCCGATGCGATAGGTCATGGTTTGCGAGACGAGGCGTTGACAGCCCGGATGGGAACGGATAATAGAAACGGCGACCATTCGTCAAGGAGGAGTTCATGAATCGTACGCTCATCGCCGCCCTGATTTCGGCCGGCGCATTGTTTGCCCACGCGGCCCGGGCCGAAGTGACGGTCGGCGTCACCCTGGGCGCCACCGGACCCGGCGCCTCGCTCGGGGTCCACTACAAGAACGCCTTCCAGCTCATGCCGAAGACGCTCGGCGGCGAGCCCGTGAAGTACATCATCCTCGAGGACGGCTCGGACGCGACCAACGCGGGCAAGAACGCGCGCAAGCTGATCACCGAGGACAAGGTGGACGTGGTGATGGGCTCGAACGGCGTGCCCTCGTCGCTGCAGATCGCGCAGGTGGCCACGGAGACGCAGACGCCGTACCTGTGCCTGACGCCGATCGCGGTCAAGCCGGACCAGTACAAGTGGACCTTCTCCGTGCCGCAGCCGACCGAGCTGATGATGGGCGCGGTCGCCGAGCACATGAAGGCGAACGGCGTGAAGACCGTCGGCTTCATCGGCTTCTCGGACGGCTGGGGCGACCTGATGTACAAGGCGACCGAGTTCCACGCCGCCTCGCACGGCTACAAGGTCGTCACCAACGAGCGCTACGCGCGCGCCGACACGAGCGTCACCGGGCAGGTGCTGAAGATCATGGCGGCGAATCCGGACGCCGTGGTGGTCGGTGGCTCGGGCACGGGCGGCGCGCTGCCGCACGTCGCGCTGGTCGAGCGCGGCTACAAGGGCCGCATCTATCACAACCACGGCACGGTGAACCGCGAGTTCATCAAGGTGGGCGGCAAGGCCGTCGAGAATGCGATCGCGCCCACGGGTCCATTGATCGTCCCGGAGGAACTGCCCGCGAGCAACGCCACGAAGGCCGTCGCGCTGGATTTCACGACGCGCTACGAGTCGTCGTTCGGCGCCGGCAGCCGCAACGCCTTCGCCGGCTACTCGCACGACGCGGTGATGATCCTCGGCGCGGCGATCCCGGAGGCGATGAAGAAGGCGAAACCCGGCACGCCGGAATTCCGCGCCGCGCTGCGCGACGCGCTCGAGAACGTCAAGAACGTGGTCGGCACGCACGGCGTGTACAGCCCCACGGCCGCGAACCACAACGGCCTGGACGAGCGCGCGCGCGTGCTGGTGCGCGTCGAGAACGGCACCTGGCGCCTGATGAAGTGATCGGCGACTGCCGGAGCGCCGAAGGGGACGGTCCTCCGTCCCCTTTGTTTTGGGGTCAGAGNNACCCCGGCTTCAAGATGACGAGCGACATCTTTCTCTGGCTCACCCAGGACGGGGTGACCAACGGGGCGATCTACGCGCTGCTCGCCCTCGCGCTGCTGCTCGTGTTCAGCGTGACGCGCGTGATCTTCGTGCCGCAGGGCGAATTCATCACCTTCGCCGCGCTGTCGCTGTCGCTGCTCGAGGCCGGCCGCACGCCGGGCACGATCTACATCCTGGTGATCGCGGGGCTGGCGGCGGCGGCGATCGAGGCCTTCGGCGCGCTGAGGGAGCGCGCGTGGCGGCGCCTGCCGCGCATCGTCGGGCTCTACGTGATCCTGCCGGTCGCCGTCGCGCTGCTGGTCGCCTGGGCGGCGCCGCGCCGCTTCGACCAGTGGGTGCAGGCGCTGCTCGTGCTGGCGATGGTCGTGCCGCTCGGGCCGATCCTCTACCGGATCGCCTATCAGCCGCTCGCCAACGCCTCGGTGCTCGTGCTGTTCATCGTCTCGATGGCGGTGCACTACGTGCTCACCGGGCTGTCGCTCGTCTTCTTCGGCGGCGAAGGCCTGCGCTCGCGGCCGTTCTGGGACGCCAAGTTCAGGCTCGGCGTGGTGGAGGTGAGCGCGCAGAGCCTCTGGGTGGTGGCGGCGAGCATCCTCCTGATCCTCGCGCTGTGGTTCCTGTTCGAGCGCTCGATCTACGGCAAGGCGCTGCGCGCCACGGCGATGAACCGGGTCGGCGCGCGGCTGGTGGGCATTCCGACGGTGCTGATGGGGCACCTGAGTTTTCTCCTCGCCGCCTTCATCGGCGCCGCGTCCGGGCTGCTCATCGCGCCGATCACGACGCTGTACTACGACACGGGCTTTCTCATCGGGCTGAAGGGCTTCGTCGGCGCGATCCTCGGCGGCATGGTCAGCTATCCGCTGGCGGCGCTCGGCTCGCTCGCCGTGGGGCTGCTCGAGTCGTTTTCCTCCTTCTGGGCGAGCGCGTTCAAGGAAGTCATCGTCTTCACCCTGATCATCCCGGTGCTGGTGTGGCTGTCGCTGCGCTCGCACCACGTCGAAGAGGAGGAGGAGTGACCGGCGGGCGCGTCGCGCTGGCGGCGTTCGCGGCGTTCCTCGTCGCCGCGCCGTTCCTGCTCTCGGAGTTCACCATCACGCTGATGAACTACATCGGCCTGGCGACGCTCGTCACGCTCGGGCTGGTGCTCCTCACCGGCGTGGCGGGGCTGATGTCGTTCGGCCAGCAGGCGTTCGTCGGGATCGGTGCCTACGCGACCGGCGTGCTGACCACGGCCTACGGCGGCTCGCCGTGGCTGGGGCTGGTCGCCGGTCTCGCGCTCACGGCCCTGATCGCGCTCGGGCTCGGGCTCATCACCGTGCGCCTGTCGGGGCATTACCTGCCGATCAGCACGATCGCGTGGGGGATCGCCGTGTACTTCCTGTTCGGCAACCTCGAGGTGCTCGGCAAGCACAACGGGCTCGGCGGCATCCCGGCGCTGTCGCTCTTCGGCTGGAAGATCGACACCGGGCGCGAGTCCTACTGGCTCATCTGGCTCGCGGCGCTGGCGATGCTGCTCGCGGCGCGCAATCTCCTCGATTCGCGCGCCGGCCGCGCGGTGCGCGCGCTGCGCTTCCGCGCCACGATGGCCGAGAGCTTCGGCATCGACACCGCGCAGCTGAAGCTGGTGATCTTCCTCTACGCGGCGCTGCTCGCGGCGCTCTCGGGCTGGCTGTACGCGCACTTCGTCAGGTTCCTCAGCCCGGGCGCGTTCAACGTGAACATCGGCATCGAGTACCTGTTCATGGCGGTCGTCGGCGGCGCGAGCCAGGTCTGGGGCGCGGTGATCGGCGCCTCGGTGCTGACGATGCTCAAGGAGTGGCTGAAGGACATCCTGCCCAAGTTCTTCGAGCAGAGCGGCAACTACGAGGTGATCGTGTTCGGCCTGCTCATGCTCCCGCTGCTGCACCGCGCGCGCGACGGCCTGATGCCGGTGTTCGCGCGGCTCGCCCGGATCCGCGGCGCCGGCGCGCGGGCGCCGGCCGAAGCCCCGGCGCTCGAGCGGCGCGCGCGCCCCGCCGCGGGCGAGACGCTCCTGCACCTGGATGGCGTGCACAAGAATTTTGGCGGCCTCGCCGCGGTGCGCGCGATGTCCTTCGAGATGAAGACCGGCGAAATCCTCGGNNAACGGCGCGGGCAAGAGCACGGTCTTCAACCTGGTCACGGGCGTGCTGCCCAGCGATGGCGGCGAGATCCGGTTTCGCAGTGCGCGCATCGAGGCGCTCGCCGCGCGCCGCATCGCGCGCCTCGGCGTCGCGCGCACCTTCCAGCACGTCAATCTCGTGGGCAGCATGACGGTTCTCGAAAACGTCGCCATCGGGGCGCACCTGCGCGGCGCGCGGGGCACGGTCTCGGCGATGCTGCGCATGGACCGCGAGGAGGAGCAGCGCCTGCTGTACGAGGCCGTCCGGCAGATCGAGCGGGTGGGGCTGGGCGCGCACCGGATGGATGCGGCCGCCAGCCTGCCGCTCGGGCAGCAGCGGCTGGTCGAGATCGCCCGCGCGCTGGCCGCCGATCCCGTGCTGCTGCTCCTCGACGAGCCGGCCGCCGGCCTGCGCTACCAGGAAAAGCAGGCGCTGGCCGAGCTGCTGCGCAAGCTGCGCGCCGAGGGGGTCAGCATCCTGCTCGTCGAGCACGACATGGACTTCGTCATGGGCCTGGTCGACCGGCTGGTGGTGATGGATTTCGGCGAGAAGATCGCGGAAGGGCTGCCGCGCGACATCCAGGCCAACCCCGCGGTGATCGAGGCGTATCTCGGAGGCATCGAATGAGCGCCGCGCTGGAGATCGAGCGGCTCAGCGTCGCCTATGGCAAGGTCGAGGCGCTGCACGGCGCCAGCCTGCGCGTCGCCGAGGGCGCGATCGTCACCGTGATCGGGCCGAACGGCGCGGGCAAGACGACGCTGCTCGGCGCCGTGATGGGGCTCCTGCGCTCGCGCGGCGCGGTGCGCTACGCGGGCGAGCTGCTCGATCAGGCGCAGACCGAGGAGCGCGTGGCGCGCGGCATGTGCCTCGTGCCCGAGCGGCGCGAGCTCTTCGCGGAACTCTCGGTCGAGGACAACCTGCGGCTCGGCGCATTTCACCGCCGCGGCGAGGGCGCCGCGGCGATCGCCGCCGACCTGGCCGCGGTCTACGTTCGCTTCCCGCGCCTGCAGGAGCGCGCGCGGCAGCTCGCGGGCACGCTCTCGGGCGGCGAGCGGCAGATGCTCGCGCTCGGCCGGGCGCTGATGGCCAAGCCGCGGCTGCTGCTGCTCGACGAGCCGAGTCTCGGCCTGGCGCCGCGCATCGTGCGCGAGATCTTCCACATCATCGCCGACCTGAAGCGCACGGGCGTCTCGATGCTGCTGGTCGAGCAGAACGCGCGCGCCGCGCTGCAGGTCGCCGACTACGGCTACGTGCTCGAGACCGGCGAGATCGTGCTCGAGGGCCCGGCCGCGGATCTCGCGCAGAATCCGCGCGTCGCGGAAACCTACCTGGGCTTGTCCGCCGCGTCGCGGGCGGCGGGCGCGTAGGTCTCCTCGATGCGCGTCCACGCATCGAACCCGACCACCTCGAGGTATTCCTGCAGGCTCATGCCGGTGCCCATGCGCTCGAAGCGTCCGGCGCGCATGTCCGCCAGCGCTTCCTGCATGCTGCGCGTGACGCGCAGGATGAGATCGATGCCGTAGGGCAGGATCTTGAAGCCGAGGCGGTAGAACTCCGCCGGGCTGAGGATCGGCGAGATGCCGCCGGCGAGCGGGTTCGCGACCAGCAGCGGGAACGCCTGGCCCACGCGCTCCAGCTCTTCGACCGAGCGCAGCGCCTCGATGAAGATGCAATCCGCGCCGGCCCGCAGGTAGCGCTCCGCGCGGCGCATGGCGTCGTCCAGTCCCGTCACGGCCCTCGCGTCGGTGCGCGCGATGATGAACGTGTCCGGATCGAGGCGTTCGCTCGTCGCGGCGCGGATCTTCGCCGCCATGTCCTCGACCGGCACCACGCGCTTGCCCTCCAGGTGGCCGCAGCGCTTGGGCCAGCACTGGTCCTCGAGGAACAGGCCGCCGACGCCGAGGGTCTCGTAGGTGTGCACGGTCTGCACGACGTTCTTCACGTCGCCGTAGCCGTCGTCGGCATCCACCAGCACCGGCAGCTCGCACGCCGCGAGGATGTCGCGCACCGCCTGCGACAGGTCGCCGAGGCTCTTCAGGCCGACGTCGGGCACGCCGTAGCGCGCGCCGACCATGCCGAAGCCGCCGATGAAGAACCCCGTGAATCCCGCGCGCTCGATGAGCCGCGCGGCGAGCGCGTCGTGGGCGCCGGGCAGGATCAGCGGGCCGTCGGCCGCGAGCAGGCCGCGAAACGATTTGCGTGTCATGTGAAACTCCGTTGGCCGATCATCGCCGACTGGCGCGGCGCCGTAAAGCGTGCCCTAGAATGGCCGGCAAGGATCCTCCATCGCAGTGACACCCGGCGCGGCACTCTGGTCGAGCGGTTTCCGCCCCTTCTTTCTCGTCGGCGGAGTCTTCGGCCCGCTCGCCATCGGGCTCTGGATGGTCGCGCCGCCGTCGCCGCTCTGGCACGCGCACGAGATGGTCTACGGCTTCTCCATGGCGATCGTGTGCGGCGTCCTGCTCACCGCGCTGCCGAGCTGGTCCGGCGCCGCGGACGTGCGCGGTGCGCGGCTGGCGATGCTCGTCGCGCTGTGGCTGCTGGCGCGCGCCGCGATCCTCGCTGGCGGCGCCTTGCCGGCGGGCGTTGCGGCATTCCTCGATTGCGCGCTCGTGCCGGCGCTGCTGGCGGTGGTCGTACCGACCCTTGGCGGCGCGCGCTGGCGGCTCTTCGTCTGGACGCTGCCGCCGCTCGTCGCCCTCTTCGCAGGCAACGTCGCCTACTACCTCGCGGCGGGGCGCGGCGATCGCCACGGCGCGCTCTGGGGCATTCTCCTCGGGGTGCACGGCCTCGCCTTCCTCTACTCGCTCTACGGCGGCCTGCTGACGCCGGCCTTCACGCGCACCTGGCTGCGCGGGCGCGGCGTGACCACGGCGGCGATCCATGTCCCGCTCGAGTACGTCACGGCGGCGGCCATGGTGGCCTTCGCCGTGGCGGACCTGGCCGCGGCCGGGCCGGAGTGGGTCGCGGGCACGGCGTCGTTCGCGTTCGCGGTTCACGTGCTGCGCGCCGCGCGCTGGCAGGGCTGGAAGACGGGCGCCGAGCCGCTGCTGTGGACGCTGCACCTCGGCTATCTCTGGTTCATTGCCACGTTCGCGCTGCGCACGGTGGCGGAGTTGACCGACCTGGTGCCGCGCGAGGCCTGGGTCCACGCCTTCACGCTCGGCGCGCTCGGCTTGACGATGACCGGCCTCATGACGCGCGTCGTGCTGCGGCACACCGGGCGGCCGCTCGTNNCCGAGCGTCGTGCACATGCTTGCCGCGGCGGCGCAGCGCGCGCCGCGCGGCGAGGCGCTGGTCTTCGAGAATCGCCGGCTCGACTATGCGGACTACGCCGCATGCGCTGCCGGGCTGGCGCGCGAGTTGCAGGCGCTCGGCGCGCGCGGGGAGCGCGTCGCGACGCTGCTCGACAANNCGCCATCGTCTGCTGGACGCGTGGCGCGGCGAGCCGCTCGCGCTGCCGCCGATGCCCGAGCCGGAGGCGCTCGCGCTCCTGCAGTACACCGGCGGCACCAGCGGGCGGCCGAAGGGCGTGAATCTCACGCATCGCGCGATCGCCACGAACGTCGCGCAGCGCGAGGGCCTGCTGCCGAGCCGCGCGGGCGACCGGATCCTGTGCATGATGCCGGTCTCGCACGCCTACGGCATGGCGATGGGACTGTTCCTCGCGGCGTACTGCGCGGGCACGCTCGTCGTGTTGCCGCGCTACGCGCCGGAGCCGGTGCTGGAGGCCGTGGCGCGCGAGCGCATCAGCGTTTTTCCGGGAAGCCCCACGGTGTTCACCGGCCTCATGGCGCATCCGGAGTTCGCGCGCACGGACTGGAGCAGCGTGCACACGTGCTACTCGGGCGCCGCGCCGCTCCCGGCAGAGACGCTGCGCCGCTGGCGCGAGGCGGTCGGGGCGCCGGTCTACGAGGGCTACGGCCAGACCGAGGCCGGGCCCGTGCTGTCCTTCAATCCGGCGGGCGGGGTGGTGAAGCCGGGGTCGGTGGGCGTCGCCGTGTCGCAGACCGAGATCCAGATCGTCGACGTCGAGACGGGCACGCGCGTGCTGCCGGCCGGCGAGCGCGGCGAGATCCGCGCGCGCGGTCCGCAGGTGATGCAGGGCTACCGGAACCTGCCGGCGGAAACCGCCGAGGCGCTGCGCGGGGGCTGGCTCTACACCGGGGACATCGGCGAGTTCGACGCGGACGGCTACCTGTTCATCCGCGACCGCAAGAAGGACATGGTGATCGTCGGCGGCTACAACGTCTATCCGCGCGAGGTGGAGGACGTGCTCCATCTGCACGCCGACGTGATGGAGGCGGCCGCGGTCGGCGCCCCCGACGCGTACCGCGGCGAGATCGTCGTNNTGGAGATCGTGGCGGCGCTGCCGAAGACTTCCGTCAACAAGACCGACAAGAAAATCCTGAAAGCGAGGGCCGCATGCGCATCTTCCGCCGGTTGACCTGGACCCTGGCGCTGCTCGCGCTCGCCGCGAGCGCGGCGTTCGCGCAGGGCTTTCCGTCGAAGCCGCTGAAGTTTCTCGTGCCGTTTCCGCCGGGCGGCGGCACCGACGTCGCGGCGCGGGCGCTGGGTGAGCACCTGGCGAAGGATCTCGGCCAGCCGGTCCTCGTCGAGAACCGGCCCGGCGGCAATTCGGTGATCGCCACCGAGGCGCTCGCGCGCTCGGCGCCCGACGGCCACACGCTGCTGCTCACCACGGATTTCCACTCCATCAACGCGGCGTTCGGCGCGGCGCTGCCCTACGATTCGCTCAGGGACTTCGCGTTCGTCGCGCGCGTGTCCACCTCGCCCCTGATGCTCGTGGCGCACCCGTCGGCGGGCGCGAAGTCGCTCGCGGAACTCGTCGCCGCGGCGAAGGCCNNTGCTCGACGTGCCGTACAAGGGCGGCGGCCCTGCGCTCGCCGACCTGCTCGGCGGACAGGTGAAGCTGATGTTCATCGTCGCGGCGAACGGCATTCGCCAGGCGCGCGCCGGCAAGCTCGCCGCGATCGCCGTCACCGGACCGCAGCGCGCCGCGGTCTCGCCGGAGGTGCCGACGTTCGCGGAGTCGGGTTATCCGGAATTCGTGCTGCTCAACTGGTATGGCGTGCTTGCGCCCGCGGCGACGCCGCGCGAAGTCGTGGCGCGCCTGAATGCGTCGATCGTCGCGGGGTTGCGCCTGCCCCAGGTGATCGAGCGGCTCGCGGGGGTCGGCGTCGATGCGGCGCCGGGCACGCCCGCGGAGCTCGAGGACTGGGTGCGCAAGGACATCGAGCGCTACCGGCGAATCATCCAGCTGACGGGCGCCAGGCCGGAAGGGCGGTAGATGGGGTCAGACCCCAGGCCGAGAATTGGGGTCTGACCCCAATCGGCGGCCGGCGTCGAATGCCCGGGCGTTGGATTCGGCGAGCGCGGCGCTCTTGCCGAAGCGCAGCAGGACCTCGTCGCGGAGGAGCTGCGCGTCGAACGGCAGGCTTTCGGAGGCGGCGCCCAGCATGACGCTGTTGGCGAGGCGCGCGTCGCCGATCTGCATCGCGACGCCGCGCGCGTCGAGCTCGAGCACGTTGGCGCCGAGCGCGCGCATCTCCTTGACCGGATCCTCGGGATAGGCGAACTCGCCCGAGGACACGATCGGCGGCACGGCGCGCCATTGGTCGAGCAGCGCCCGGCCGCCGGGCTCCAGGTAGTGACACCAGCGCAGCCCCTCGGCGGCCTCGAAGGCGATGAGCAGATGCGCATGCCCGGCCTGCACGTCGCTCGCCTCGACCTGCCTGCCGATGCGCACCTGCGAGCAGACCACGCCGCCGCGCTGCGACATCCCCGTGACCTCGGTCTTCGTGGCCTGCAGGCCGGCGGCGATGGCAGCGCGCGCGAGCGCTTCGGCGGCGGTCATCACGCCCTGCCCGCCGATGCCGACCACGAGGATGTCGGTGGTCATGAACAGGTCCGGGGAGCGCTTGCGGCTTCGGCGTCGGGCACGATGGCGCCCCGCGCGCAGGCCTTCGCGCACAGGTCGCAGCCCGTGCACATCGCGCGCTCGATGCGCGCCCAGGCGAGATCCACCACCTTGCCGCTGGAGCGCGTCTGGCGTTCACGCCGCGTCGCCGTGATGGCCGGGCAGCCGACATCGAAGCAGCGCGCGCAGCCGTTGCACGCGTCCTCGACGACGGCGAGCGGCGGGCGCCGCTCGAAGTCCTCGGTCAGCACGCACGGGCGATTGGTGATGATCACCGAGGGTTCCGGCGCCTTCATTTCCTCGCGCAGCACCTTGAAGAAGGTGGGCAGTTCGTAGGGATCGACGAGGCGCACGCGCTCCGGCCGCACGCCGAGCGCCTCGACGAGCTTCGCGAAGTCCAGCCGCTCCGCGGGCGAGCCGTCGAGCTTGCGGCCGTTCGCCGGATTGTTCTGCCCGCCGGTCATCGCGGTGGAGCGGTTGTCCAGCAGCAGCACGGTGACGTTGCCGCCCTGGTAGGTGATGTTGGCGAGCGCGGGCATGCCGGTGTGCAGGAAGGTCGAATCGCCGATCACGGCGAGCACCGGCTTGCCGTCCTTCGAGCCTTCGAACGCCTTCGCCATGCCGTGCGCGACGCCGAGCGACGCACCCATGGAGATGATGGTGTCCATGGCGTTCCACGGCGATCCGCAGCCGAGCGTATAGCAGCCGATGTCGCCGCAGATCACGACGTCCTTGAGCTGCCCCAGCCAGAAGTACACGCCCGTGTACGGGCAGCCCGCGCAGAGCGTCGGCGGGCGCGGGAA
>DKBI01000020.1 GCA_002451175.1 Betaproteobacteria bacterium UBA6904 | reverse complement strand
ATCCGGCGCAGCACCTCGGCGCGGCGGCCCGCCGCCACGAGCCGCGTGCGCACCGGGCTGCGCCCGGGCGGCAGCTCGTCGATCACCGAGACGTCGAGGTCGGCGTAGTAGCTCATCGACAGCGTGCGGGGAATCGGCGTCGCGCTCATCATCAGCTGGTGCGGCACGAGCGCGGCGCCGCGCGCGCCGCTCCCGCGCCTTGCCGCGGCGCGCTTGCGCAGCGCGAGCCGCTGCTGCACGCCGAAACGATGCTGNNGCCGTCCGCTTCGCCGCGCGCGTCAGATCGCCGTGCAGCCAGACGATCCGCACGCCGAGCGGCGACAGCCAGTCGGCGAACTTGCGCTGGTGCTGCTCGGCGAGAATTTCCGTCGGCGCCATCACCGCCGACTGGCAGCCGGCGTCCGCGGCGGCGAGACAGGCGATGGCAGCGACGATCGTCTTGCCGCAGCCGACGTCGCCCTGCAGCAGCCGCTGCATGGGGTGCGGCTGCGCAAGATCGTGCAGGATCTCGCCCGTCACGCGCGACTGGGCGCGCGTCATCGCGAACGGCAGCTGCCCGAGAAAGCGCCGCAGCAGCGCGCCGTTCGCCGGGAGCCTGGGCGCGCGCCGCCCCCTTCGCGCCCGGTAGGCGAGGCGCATCGAGAGTTGCTGCGCGAGCAGCTCGTCGAACTTCATGCGCCGCCAAGCGGGATGCGTTCGCGCGACGAGCGCCTCGACGTCGGCTTGCGGCGGCGGGCGATGCAGCAGGTGCACGCTCGGCGCGAAATCCTCGAGCGCGTAGCGCTTGCGCAGGATCGCGTCGACCGTGTCGCCGAGCGGCGCTTCCGCCAGCGCCTGCTGGGTCAGGCGCCGCAGCGTCGCCTGGCCGATGCCCGCCGTCGTCGGATACACGGGCGTGAGCGCCGCCGCGAGCGGCTGCGCGTCGGACGCGATCTGACAGCGCGGATGCACCATCTCCGCGCCGAACCAGCCGGGACGCACGAGACCGAAGGCGCGCACCGGCAGGCCTTCCTCGGCCGCGCGCTCGAACGCCTTTTGCTGGCTGGCGTAGAAATTGAAGAAGCGCAGCACGAGCGCAGCGCCGGAGCCGTCCGCCGCCTCCGCGTGCACGACGAGCTGCCGCCGCGGGCGGTAGGCGATCTCCGCGCGGCGCACCCGCGCCTCGACGAGCACCGGGCGCCCCGCGCCGGCCTCGGCGACGGGCGTCAGCCGCGTCTCGTCCTCGTAGCGGACCGGCAGATGCAGCGCCAGGTCCGCGAGCGAGCGGACCCCCAGCTTCGCCAGTCTCGCCGCCGCCGCGGGAGGAATCGCGCCTTTCAACCGGCGTGCAGGATCGCGTCGATCTCGACGAGCGCGCCGCGCGGCAGGCTCGCCACGCCGACCGCCGCGCGCGACGGATACGGCTGCGGGACGTACTGCGCCATGATCTCGTTCACCTTCGCGAAGTGCGCGAGATCGGTGAGATACACCGTCATGCGCACGGCGTGCTGCAGGCCGAGGCCCGCGGCCTGCGCGACCGCCGCGAGGTTGCGAAACACGCGGTGGATCTGCGCTTCGACGCCGTCGGCCATCTGCGCGGTCGCCGGATCGAGGCCGATCTGTCCGGATACGTACACCGTGTCGCCAGCGCGCACGGCCTGCGAATACGTGCCGATCGCCGCCGGCGCGTCCTGGCTCTGAATCACCGTTTTCATGCGGGCCCCGGGAGTAGAATTGCCGCAGCCCTATCTTAGCGGAAATGGCGAGCGCGCTGATTTCCTCCCTCGAGAAGCTGATTGGCACGCCGCGTGACGGCGCGCTGCTGCGTTTCTCTCTCGGCAACGAGTACCTCAAGGCCGGCGATGCGCCGCGTGCCGTCGCCGCGCTGCAGGAGGCCGTCGCCCGCGACGCAGATTATTCCGCGGCCTGGAAGGCGCTCGGCCATGCGCTCGTCGCGGCAGGCCGAGAGGCGGAGGCGCTCGAGGCGTGGCACCGCGGGCTGGACGCGGCGCGCCGCAAGGGCGACCGCCAGGCGGAAAAGGAAATGACCGTCTTCGCGCGCCGGCTGTCCGCCGGGCGGCCGGGAACCCCGGCGACGTGAACCTCTACCAGAGCCTGCGCCAGTTCGTCGTCGGCGCACCGCTCGATCCACTGTCGCAGCGCACGCGCCACAACCTGGTGCTCGTCGCGTTCTTCGCCTGGGTGGGCCTCGGCGCCGACGGCATCTCCTCGTCCTGCTACGGGCCCGAGGAGTCCTTCAAGGCGCTCGGCGCGCACACCCACCTCGGGCTCTATCTCGCGCTCGCCACGGTGGTCACCGTGTTCATCATCGCGCTCGCCTACAACCAGGTGATCGAGCTCTTCCCGACCGGCGGCGGCGGCTACCGCGTCGCCTCGCGCCTGCTGGGGGCGCACGCGGGCCTCGTCTCGGGCGCCGCGCTGCTCGTGGACTACGTGCTCACCATCGCGATTTCCGTCGCCGCCGGCATGGACGCGCTGTTCTCCCTGCTGCCGGTCGCCCTGCAGAAGTGGAAGCTGGCGAGCGCGCTCGTGCTGGTGGTCGTCCTGCTGGTGCTCAACCTGCGCGGCATGAAGGAGGCGATCAAGGTGCTGCTGCCGGTGTTTCTCGGCTTCGTCGTCACGCACGTCGTGCTCATCGTCTACGGCGTGCTCGAGCACGCCGGGGAATTCGCGCGCATCGTGCCCGAGACCTTCGAGGAGACGCGCAGCGCGATCAGCGCCATGGGCTTTGCGCCGATGGCCGCGCTGCTGCTGCTCGCCTACGCGCAGGGCGGCGGCACCTACACGGGCCTCGAGGCGGTCTCGAACAACGTCAACGTGCTCTCCGAGCCCCGCGTGCACACCGGCCGTCTCACCATGCTCTACATGGCCGTCTCGCTCGCCTTCACCGCGGGCGGCATCATCCTCGTCTACCTGCTCTGGGATGCGCGGCCCGTCGAAGGCCAGACGCTCAACGCGGTCGCCTTCGGCGCCGTCCTCAAGGACATGGGCTTCGACACGCCGCTCGCGAACCAGTCGGCGCTCCTCGTCGTTCTCGCCCTCGAGGCCGGGTTGCTGTTCGTCGCCGCCAACACCGGCTTCCTCGGCGGCCCGGCGGTGCTGTCGAACATGGCGGCCGACTCGTGGGTGCCGCACAAGTTCCGCTATCTCTCCACGCGGCTCGTCACGGAGAACGGCATCGTCGTCATGGGGCTCGCGGCGCTCGCGATCCTCGTCTGGTCGGGCGGCAGCGTGACGCTGCTGGTGGTGCTGTACTCGATCAGCGTGTTCCTCACGTTCGCGATCTCGCTGTTCGGCCTGTGCGTGTACTGGACGCGCCATCGCGGCGAGTCGCGCTGGCTCGGCCGGCTCGGGCTGTCGAGCCTGGGATTCAGCGTCTGCGCGGGGATCCTCGCGCTGCTGCTGTACGAGCGCTTCGCCGAGGGCGGCTGGGCGGCGCTGGCGATCATCGGCGCGCTGGTCGGCGTGTGCGTCGCCGTGCGCCACCACTACGACTTCACGAAGCGGCAGCTCGGGCAGATCGACGCGCAATTCGAGAACGTCCCCTTCGGCTCGGTGAGCGAGCCGCCGAAGCTCGACTACGAGGCCTCCACCGCGGTCTTCATGGTCGGCTCCTCGCGCGGCGGCGGCCTGCACGCCCTGCTCTGGGTGCAGCGCATGTTCCCCGGCCACTTCCGCAACTTCGTGTTCATCAATTCGCGCGCCGTGGACGCCCACAGCTACGGCGGCGCGCAGGACATGGAGGCGGTCAAGGTCGAGGCCAACGTGTCGCTCAAGTACTTCGAGAACTTCTGCCACTCCAACGGCCTCGCCTCGAAGAGCTATCTCTCGTTCGGCACCGATCCGATCGACGGCTTCGTCGACCTGTGCGAGCGCGTGCGCGAAGACTTCCCGAACTCGATCTTCTTCACCTCGAAGCTGGTCTTCGAGCACGACAACTTCCTGGTGCGCCTGCTGCACAACCAGGCGGCGCTGGTGCTGCAGCAGCGCCTGCACATGGCGGGCATGCAGCTGGTGATCCTGCCCATGAAGGTCGAGACCTAGCGGCAACCATCGCCGTCCGGATCCGGAGCCCACTCAAATGCGGAGACTTCCCCCATGAAGGAACGGCGCGAGAGCGCGCAGGCGCTCAACGTGCTCGGCCGGCCGCTCGCGCCGTGCGGGCTCGACCCCATGACCGGGTTCTATCGCGACGGCTGCTGCAACACGGGCTACGACGACGTCGGCATCCACGTCGTGTGCGCCAAGGTGACGCGGGAGTTTCTCGAGTTCTCGAGGCGCCGCGGCAACGACCTCAGCACGCCGGTGCCCGAGGCCGGGTTCCCCGGGCTGAAGCCGGGCGACCGCTGGTGCCTGTGCGCGGGGCGCTGGAAGGAAGCGCTCGACGCCGGCGTGGCGCCCCCGGTGGTGCTCGCCGCGACGCACGAGGAGACGCTCGCGATCGTCTCGCTCGCCGACCTCAAGCGGCACGCCATCGACCTGCCCGGATCCTAGAAGCCGAGCTTCAGTCCGATCGTGACGAGCGTGGGCCGCGTGTCGCCGCCCCGCCGGCCCCACGAGGCATCGACGGAGAATCGGCCGGGCAGAACGACCCAGCGGGCCGCGAGCTGCACCAGCGCCGGCTCGCGGTTGTTGCCCACGATCTCGGCCATCAGATCCACCGGCCCCAGGGCTCCCGCTCGCTCCCCGGCCAAGGCCCACGTCGTGCGGTCGGTCGCCGCGCGGTGCGCATCGAGGAGCCCCAGGTTGGCGTGGATCAGCCAGCGCTCCAAGGGGACGGTGAGCACGGCCTTCAGTTCGGATGCGTCGCGCCGGAAGTGGTCGTCGGGTTCGCGCGCGCCGAACACGCCGTACGCGATCGCGAATCCGGCCGCGGTTTCGGTCAGCTCGCGCAGAAAGGTCTTGCCCGCGATTCCGTCGATGTAGGTGCTGCGGCCGGCCGATCGGACGTGTCCGCCGCCCGCTGCCAGTTGCGTGCGCAGCCCGATGCCGCAGCCCAGCTGCGCCCACACCGTGCTCGTGCTCGGCTGGCCGCGCTCCGTCGCCTGGCCGGCAAGACTCTCGACTTCGCAATTGCCGCGCGCGAGCACGCCGGCGTCCTCGGTCAGGAGCGGGCGGCCTGCCGCGGCCGGCAATGCCATCGCAAGGAGAAGCGCAGCGAAAAGCGGGCGCAGCGGGCAAAGAGTCATGGATGCATTCCGCGGCATCACAGCCGCATCCCGCGGCCTGCCCGATGGGGCGCGAACCGGTTCTCCCGACGCTGGAAACGATCTGATGGTGGAGTGGAAGGGGATCGAACCCTCGACCTCCGCATTGCGAACGCGGCGCTCTCCCAGCTGAGCTACTCGCCCNNCGCTCTCCCAGCTGAGCTACCACCCCACGGAAGGGGCGGAATTCTACCGGAGTTTCCGCGGGGCGGACAGGGCTTCGGCTATCATGCGGGGTATGCAAATTTCCGCCCCGTTCGGATACACCCGCATCGCGCCGCTGCGCCGCGACCAGAAGATCCGCCTGCCGGCGCCCGGCGACGTGCCGGCGTTCGCGCGCACCCTGAATGCCATCCCGGTGAGCTATGCGGAATTCGGTCCCGCCGCGCACGACTACCCGATCGTCTTCACGAGCGGCGACGGCGGCAAGACCTTCGCGGCGGTCGCCGTGCTCGGCCTCTCGAGCGGCGAGAACCTGTTCCTGGAAGGCGCCGCGTGGGCGAAGGGCGTCTACTGCCCGGCCTACGTGCGCCGCTACCCGTTCTGCATGGCGCGCGTCACGCTCGACCAGGTGCAGCAGCAGAACCGGCTGATCTGCGTCGAGAACGAATTCATCGACGAGGCCGGCGGCGAGCCGCTGTTCGATGCGCAGGGCGCGGCGACCGAGAAGTGGCAAGGCTACGAGCGCCTGGTCACCGAGTACGAGGCCGACATCGAGCGCGCGGCGGAGATGTGCTCGATCCTCGCCGACTACGCGCTGCTCGAGCCGTTCTCGATGCAGGCGACGCTCAACCAGGGCGGCGCGATGCAGCTCACCGGCATGCACCGCGTAGCCGAGAAGAAGCTCGAGAACCTGAACGCCGCGCAGCTCAAGAACCTGCTGAAGAAGGGCATCCTCGGGCGCCTGTACGCGCACGTCCTCTCGCTCGACAACTTCGCGCGGCTGCTGGACCGGAGGGCGGCGCAGGCAGCCTAGCGAGTGGGCCGGCTTGGATTCGAACCAAGGACCAAGGGATTATGAGTCCCCTGCTCTGACCGGCTGAGCTACCGGCCCTGTGCCGATTATCGCCAATTTCTCCCGGGCGCAGCGGCCGCGAGGCCGATCAATGCGCTACTCGGGGCGCCCGGTGAACGCCAGCAGATCGCTCAGCTGATCGTCCGCGCGCAGCAACTGGCGGCGGATGCCGGCATGATGGCGTTCCGCCATGTGCTGCGCAAGGGTCACCGCCCGATTGCCCAGCGGATGAGGGATCGGGCCCGCCTTGCGCCAGAAGTGCCGGGCAAGCCGTACGCCGCGATCGCCGTAGATGCCGTGCACGACCTCGTCCTCGAGCGACACGATGCTCTGGAAGCTGCCGGGGTCGCCTTGCCGTCCGCCCCGGCCGAAGAGCTGCCGGTCGATGCGGCGCGCGTCGTGGCGTTCCGTGGCGAGCACATGCAGACCGCCGGCCTCGGCCACGCCGGGTGCGAGCCGGATGTCGGTCCCGCGGCCCGCCATGTTGGTCGCCACCGTGATGCAGCCGCGCACGCCGGCGTTCGCGATCACTTCGGCCTCCTCCTGGTCCTGCCGCGCGTTCAACACGCGATGCGGCAGCCCGGATGCCGACAGCAGGCCGCTCAGGTGCTCGGAGGCGGCCACCGAGCGCGTGCCCACGAGCACGGGACGACCCGCGGTGTGAAACCGCCGCACGGACTCGACGATGGCGGCCCATTTCTCGTCCGCGGTGACGTACACCTCGTCGGGCAGCCGCAGGCGGCGGACCGGACGGTTGGTCGGGATGCTCACCACCGGCAGCCGGTAGACGGCCCACAGCTCCCGCGCGACCTCGCGCGCCGTGCCGGTCATCCCCGCGAGCCGCAGGTAGCGGCGGAAGAACCGCTGATAGCTGATCCGCGCCAGCGTCTCCTGCTGTCCCGTGATCGGGCAGCCTTCCTTCGCCTCGATCATCTGATGCAGGCCCCGCTCCCAGGACCGGTCCGCCATCACGCGGCCGGTGTACTCGTCGATGATCTGCACCTTGCCGCCGCGCAAGAGGTACTGCTTGTCGCGCTGGAACAGGTAGAGCGCCGACAGCGCGCGGCGGATCAACTCCTCGCGGCGCCGCGGGCCGATCCAGATCCCGCCGAAGGGCTCCGCCAGCTCGGCCGCGTGGCGCTTGCCGCGCTCGGTCAGCTCCACGTCGCGCTCGCGCGGGTGAATCGAAAAATCGCTGCCCGAGACCAGCTGGCGCGCCATGGTGATCGCCTCGGCGTACATCTGCTTGCTCTCGGCGCTGTCCACGACGTTGGAGATGATGAGCGGCGTGCGCGCCTCGTCGATCAGCACGCTGTCGGCTTCGTCGACGATGACGAAGCACAGGCCCCGGAGCAGCAGGCGCGCCGCGCGAGGACGCTCGGTGTGCAGGCCCTCGAGCTGCAGGTGCAGCGGGCGCGCCTCGTGGCCGAGCATCAGCCGGTCCTTGAGGTAGTCGAAGACGAGCTGCTTGTTGGTGCAGTAGGTGATGTCGCAGGCGTAGGCCGCGCGGCGCGCCTCCAGGTCCATGCCTTCGGTGATCGTGCCGACCTTGAGCCCGAAGAACTTGTACAGCGGCCCCATCCACGCGGCGTCGCGCATCACCAGGAAGTCGTTCACGGTGACGATGTGCACCGGGATGCCCGCGAGCGCCGCCGTGCAGGCGGGCAGCGTCGCCGTGAGCGTCTTGCCTTCGCCGGTCTCCATTTCCGCGATCTTGCCGTCGAGCATCACCCGGCCGCCGAGCAGCTGGACGTCGAACGGCCGCATCTTCACGCGGCGTTCCGCGACCTCGCGGATCATGGCGAAGGCGCGCGCGACGAGCTCCTCCTGCAGGCCCTCGCTGTACAGGCGCCGCCTGAGCTCGGGCACCTGTTCGCGCAGCTGCGCATCCGCCAATCCCTCGAGCGTGCGCGCGGCGGCATTCACCTGCGCAAGAAATTCGGCATGGCCGGGATTGCGGCCGTAGGCGCGCTGCCGGATGAACCCCGCGAGACCCGCCGCCGCGCGGTCGAACCAGCCGTCGCGCAGATCCCCGCGCTGGGGATAGCTACCGAGCGCGATGCCGGGCCGCAGCGCCGATGCGCTAGACATCGAACTTGCGCAGCAGGAGCCGGCGGAACGTGCGGTAGACCTGCACGCCGACCGGCTCGAAGCCGTGGTTGAAGCGCACGAACACCCGCGCGCCAAGATAGGGCGAGCGCAGCTCGTCCGGCAGCACCAGCTCGAGCTGGAACACCCGCGCCAGCGTCGTGACCCCCTGCCGGTCGCGCGGGTCCACGGCAAACAGGCCGCCGCCGCCGGTACCGAGCGCCGCGGTCGGCAGTTGCTGCGATCCACCCGGCACTTCGCGGCGAATCCTTGCGGTCACGGGGGCCGCGCCCCATTCCGCCAGCATCACTTCGACGTCGCGGATGCGCTCTCGCACCAGGGCGATGTCGTCCTGCCCCACGGCGACGCGCACGGTGAGCGCCTTGGGCTCGACGACGTAGCCCACGAGCTGCCCCTTGGCGACGAAGCGCCCGGGAAGATCGGCCGCATTCGGCACGACGAATCGACCGTTCGCGGCGCTGCGCAGCGTCAGCTCCGACGCGCGCTCGCGGGAGCGCGCCAGGGCCGCCTCGGCGGCCACCAGCTCCTCGCGCACCAGGGCGGCCTGCGAGCGGTCCTCGAACACCAAGGCGTCGTACTTGACCTCGAGCTCCTGCACCTGCGCCTCGAGAACCGCGACCTGCGTCGGCAGCAGCGGGTCCTTCGCCTCGATGAGCGCCCGGCCCCGCTCCACCGTGCTGTCCGGGGGCACCAGCAGCCGATCGATGAAGCCCTCCGTGCCGGCGCGCACCTGCGCCTCCTCGGGCAGCCACACCACGCCTTCGGCCCGCGTCCAGCTCGGCGCAGGCACGACGAACAGCAGCAGCAGCACGGCGAGCGCGAGGGCCGCGCTCGTCGCCAGCGCCCGGCCGCGATGGCGCCGCAGGCTGGGGCTCGTCGTCAGGTGCGCGACCGCCTTCCCCACCGGAATGGCGATCTGCGTGATGATCGCCCAGATCGCCAGCAGAACGCCGACGACGAAGAACTTGCCGGCGATGAACAGGATGATGACGAACATGATGAACACGCGGTACGCGAACGACGCGAGCCCGTAGACGACCATCCAGATGCGCTCGCCGCGCGTCTGGGCGGGCGACTCCACGTCCTTCGCCCTGAAGAGGTACTTCTGCGCGAGGTAGCCGAGATACTTGTTCGCGCGCTGGCCGAGGTTGGGGATCTCGATGGCGTCCGAGAACACGTAGTAGCCGTCGAAGCGCAGCAGCGGGTTGCCGTTGAACAGCAGCGTCGACACGCCGGTGATCAGGATCACGTTGTAGGCCACGGCGCGCACCGCGCCCGCCTCGACGTTCAGCCAGACGAACAGCGCCAGCGCGCCGAGGAAGAGCTCCACGGCGATGCCTGCCGCGCCCACCAGCATCCGTTTGCGTTTGTCCCGGAAGCCCCACGCCGCCGTGGCATCCACGTAGGGCACCGGCGTCAGCACGAGCAGCATGATGCCGATC
>DKBI01000187.1 GCA_002451175.1 Betaproteobacteria bacterium UBA6904 | reverse complement strand
CCGGCGATGCGCGAGGGCTCGGGGATGGTGCGCTTCTCGGAGGAGTTTCCGGAGCGCTACTTCGACGTCGCCATCGCGGAGCAGCACGCGGTGACGTTCGCCGCGGGGCTGGCGTGCGAGGGCCTGCGGCCGGTCGTCGCCATCTATTCGACGTTCCTGCAGCGCGGCTACGACCAGTTGATCCACGACGTGGCGATCCAGAACCTGCCGGTGGTGTTCGCGCTCGACCGCGGCGGGATCGTCGGCGGCGACGGCGCGACGCACAACGGCGTGTTCGACTATGCGTATCTGCGCACGGTGCCCAACCTGACGCTCATGGCGCCGGCGGACGAGAACGAATGCCGCCAGATGCTGTACACGGCCGTGCAACTGAACGGTCCCGCGGCGGTGCGCTATCCCCGCGGCAGCGGCCCGGGCGTGCCGGTCGAGACGGAGATGCGCGCGCTGCCGGTCGGGCGCGGCGAGATCCGGCGCCAAGGCGCGCGCGCGTCGGGCGGCGTGGCGATCCTCGCGTTCGGCGCCATGCTCGAGCCCGCGTTGCGCGCGGGCGAAGCGCTCGACGCGACCGTGGTCAACATGCGGTTCGTGAAGCCGCTCGACGTCGAACTGGTGAAACGCCTGGCGGAAACCCACGACCTGCTGGTCACCGTCGAGGAGCACCAGATCATGGGCGGGGCGGGGAGCGCCGTCTGCGAGGCGCTCACGGTCCTCGGCCTCGAGCCTCGCGTGCTGCTGCTCGGCCTGCCCGACGCGTTCATCGATCACGGCGATCCCGCCAAGCTGCTGGCCGCCGCGGGGCTCGACGCGGCCGGCATCGAGCGCGCGATCCGGCGCGTGATTCCCGAGTAATTTACTCGGCCGTTATAATGCCGGCATGAAGGCGAAGGACCTCCACAACATCCCCGACGTGCAGAGCGCGCCGGACTCGCGCAAGCTCGCCATCGACCAGGTCGGCATCAAGGCGATCCGCCACCCGGTGCGCATCCAGGAGCGCTCCGGGGAGGCGCAGCACACCATCGCGACCTTCAACATGTACGTCGGCCTGCCGCACCACTTCAAGGGCACGCACATGTCCCGCTTCGTGCAGATCCTGAGCGAGCAGGAGCGCGAGATCACGGTGGACAGCTTCCGCGCCATGCTGAAGGACATGGTGCAGCGCCTCGAGGCGGAGGAAGGGCGCATCGAGATGTCCTTCCCGTACTTCATCGAGAAGACCGCGCCGGTGTCCGGCGTGAAGAGCCTCATGGACTACGAGGTGACGATGGTCGGCGAGGTCGTCGACGGGCGCCAGATCCTGACCCTCAAGGTGCTCGTGCCGGTCACCAGCCTCTGCCCGTGCTCGAAGAAGATCGCCGAGCGCGGCGCGCACAACCAGCGCTCGCACGTCACCGTGACCTGCCGCATCAACCGCTTCGTCTGGATCGAGGAGATCGTCGATCTCGTCGAGCGGCAGGCCTCGAGCGAACTGTACGGCCTGCTCAAGCGCCCGGACGAGAAGTTCGTCACCGAGCGCGCCTACGACAACCCGAAGTTCGTCGAGGACATGGTGCGCGACGTGGCGGCCGTGCTCAATCTCGACGAACGCATCGAGGAATACGTGGTCGAATCGGAGAACTTCGAATCGATCCACAATCATTCCGCCTACGCGCTCATTCGGAAGGACAAGACGCCTCGCTAGCCTCGCGCTGGCGGGGTTGACGGCCATGACGACCGCCGGCGCCCGCGACATCGCCGCGGAACGCGCGCGCATGGTCGCCGAAGTCGAGGCCATGTATGCCGAAACGCGCTGGGAAACCGGGTTCGCCGCGATGTCCCCGGCCGTGCGCGCGGCGCTCGGCAAGGTCGAGCGCCACCGGCTCGTGTCGCCCGAGCAGGCGGCTTCCGCCTACGCCAATCATCCCCTGCCGATCGGCCACGGGCAGACCATATCGCAGCCCTACATCGTCGCGCTGTCGACCGACCTGATCGCGCCGCAGCCGCACCACGTCGTCCTGGAGATCGGCACGGGATCGGGCTACCAGGCGGCGATCCTCGCCGAGATCGTCAAGCAGGTGCACACCATCGAGATCGTCGAGTCGCTCGGCCGCGGGGCGCAAGCGCGGCTGCAGGAGCTGGGCTACCGCAACATCGAGGTGCGCATCGGCGACGGCTATGCCGGATGGCCGCAGAAGGCGCCCTTCGACGGCATCATCGTCACCGCGGCCGCGCCGGGCATTCCGCAGGCGCTGGTCGATCAGCTCAAACCCGGCGGCCGCATGGCGATCCCCGTGGGCGATCGCTGGGAAATCCAGCACCTGATGCTCGTCACCAAGAACGCCGACGGCTCGGTGGAGCGGCGCAAGGTGCTGCCGGTGCGCTTCGTGCCGCTGGTGCCGAAAGACTAGGCAGCCGCGCGCCGCCCCTGCAACCGGCGCGCTAATAGCGCCGGATGAGCGTCATGTTTTCCCCGTCGCGGCGCATCTCGACGCGGTTCAGAAAGCTCATGCCGAGCAGCGCGACGTCGGCGCCCTTTTCCGTGACCACGCCGTCGACCTGCTGCAATTCGATCGCGCCCACGCGCACGCGATCGAAGCGCACGCGCCAGGCCTGCGCCATGCCGTTCGCGGTCTGCAACAGGCCCATGGGCGCCTTGCGGTAATCGATGCCGAGGCGCTCGGCGTCCTGCGTGGAGAGCACGATGGCCGTGGCGCCGGTGTCCACGACGAAGCGCACGGCGCCGTCGTTGATGCGGCCCTCGGCAAGGAAGTGCCCGCGAGGATCGGCCTTCAGCAGGACGCTCTGGCGCGCCTCGCCGGCGGCGTCGGCCCGGTAGTGCTGGCCGCGGCGCACGATGCGCCGCCGGCCGTCGAACTCGAGGGTCGCGCGGTCCTGCTCCACGGCGATCACCGCGACCCCGCCATGGCGCTCGCCAACGCGCACGGTTTTCGGCGCCGCGCCATCGATCGACAGGACGGCGGCCTTGTCACCGAAGCTGCCGACGAACTGCACCTCGGTGCCGTGCGCGGCGAGCGCCGCCGCGGCGACCGCGGCGCCCATACAATGCCGCAGCATGAAACCCGTAGCCATCTTTCGTCACGTCCGGTCCGAGGGGCCCGGCTATTTTGCCACCTGGCTGGAGCAGCGCGCCATGCCGTGGACGCTGATCGCGCTCGACGACGGGGCGGCGGTGCCGCGCCGGGCGGCGGCGTACGCGGGACTCGTCTTCATGGGCGGGCCGATGAGCGTCAACGACGACCTGCCGTGGATCGCCCCCGCGCTGGAGCTGATCCGCGACGCGGTCCGCAAGGACATTCCGGTGCTCGGCCACTGCCTCGGCGGGCAACTCATGGCGCGCGCGTTCGGCGGCGCGGTGACGCGCAACGCCGTGCCGGAAATCGGCTGGGGCGAGGTGTGCGTCGCGGACAATTCGGTTGCCGCGGAATGGTTCGGCGACCTGGCCGCGTTCGAGGCGTTCCACTGGCACGGCGAAACGTTCAGCGTGCCGCCGGGGGCGACGCGCGTGCTGAGCAACGCGCACTGCGAGAACCAGGCGTTCGTCCTCGGCCGGCACGTCGGCCTGCAATGCCATGTCGAGATGACCGAGGATCTCGTGCGCGCGTGGTGCCGCGGCGGGCGCGAGGAAATCCGGCGCGGCGCGACGAGCCCGGGGGTGCAGCCGCCGGAGGAGATCCAGCGCGACCTGCCGGCGCGCATCGAGCGCCTGCACGCGGTCGCCGACCGCATCTACGAGCGCTGGAGCGCGGGAATCCGCACCGGCGACGGGGGCGCCACGTTCCCCCTGTTCGCCTAGTCGCGGAAGTTGATGTACTGCAGCGGCAGGTCCGTCACGGACTGCCGCACGAGCTGGATCGCCGCCTGGAGGTCGTCCTTCTTCGCCCCGGCGATGCGCACCGCGTCGCCCTGGATGGACGCGTTCACCTTGAGCTTCGCGTCCTTGACGAGCTTCTGGATCTGCTTGCCCCGGTCCTGCGGCACGCCGGTCTTCACGGTGACCACGCGCTTCACCTTGTCGCCGGAGATCTTCTCGACGTTGCCGAGTTCGAGGCAGCGGATGTCCACGTTGCGCTTGGTCAGGCGCGTGCGCAGCACGTCGAGCACCTGGCCGAGCTTGAATTCGTCGTCCGCGAAGACGGTGAGCGCCAGCTCCGCCTGCTCGATGCGCGCGTCCGAGCCCTTGAAGTCGAAGCGGTTGGCGATTTCCTTGTTGGCCTGCTCCACGGCGTTGCGCACTTCCTGCGCGTTCACCTGCGAGACGATGTCGAACGAGGGCATGGGTTTCCTTTCAGCCGGTGCTCCAGATGCGCGGGCGGCGCATGCCGGCGATGCGGCAGGCCTGCTTCACATAGCCGTAGGGGAACAGCTCGAACAGGCGCTTGCGCGCGCCGGCCCCGTGGCCGCGCGCCTCGGCGAGGAAGCGGATCGCGAAGCGCGCATCGGCCGGGATGGCGTGCTCGTCGTAGTACTCGCGCATGAAGCGGACGAGCGCCCAGTGATCGTCGCCGAGCGTGATGCCCTCGCGCGCCGCGAGTTCGCGCGCAACGTCCTCGGTCCATTCGGCGGGATCGACGAGGAAGCCTTCGTTGTCGAGATTCATGGCCCGCGGTTCAGCCGCAGCAGGTCGTCGACCCAGCCGCGCGTCGCGCTGCGCAGCCAATCGACATCGGCGGGACCGTCGTACCCGGTGAACACCGACAGCGTGAGCGGCTTGCCGCGCACGAGCAGCAGGGTCGTCGTCGAGAACACGTATTGCGGCTTCTCGCGCTCGGCATCGCGCCGCGCGGGAATCCGCGTGCCCTGCAGCACGCTCAGAATGAACGGTTCCCGGCGCAACTGCGCGAGCACGTGGCGCTCGCCGTGCGGCCTGGCGTCGAGGTAGGGCAGGGGATCGTTCAAGGCCGGGATCTCGCCCATGCCCGCAGTCGCTTCCTGAGCGAGCGCGGCGAACTGGCTCGCGCCGATCTGCTCGCGTTCGAGCCTTGCCGGGACGGCGGCGAGCACGTGGCGCCGCAGGCCCGGCGGGTCGCCGGCCATGAACCGGCGCATGTCCCCGTCGGTGAGGGCAAACAGCAGGATCCGGTTCGAGGGCGACGTCAGCCCTTCGGCGAGCTCCTGCAGCCGGGGCGAGGCGAGCGACGTGCTGTCGGAGAACCCGGCCGGCGCGTCGAGCACGAGACGGTCGGGTCCGAGCCGCACGACGAAGGGTGCGGCGGTTCCCTGGAGCGCAAAGGCACCGAGCAGGACGGCGAACAGGGCCGCGGAGAAGCGCACGGCCGATATTCTATCCGCCGGATCTCGTATCATCGGCCTTTTCGGAGAGCAGGCACTTGGCGACGATCCTCAGCACGCTCCCCACGGGGGAAAAGATCGGCATCGCGTTCTCGGGCGGCCTCGACACGAGCGCTGCGGTGCACTGGATGCGCGCGAACGGCGCGATCCCTTACGCCTACACCGCGAACCTCGGTCAGCCGGACGAATCGGACTACGCCGAGATCCCGCGCAAGGC
>DKBI01000034.1 GCA_002451175.1 Betaproteobacteria bacterium UBA6904 | reverse complement strand
TCGGTCGAGGTGCCGCCCATGTCGTAGGTGATGGCGTGCGTGAATCCGGCGGCGGTGGCGGAGTACGCCGCCGCGATCACGCCGGACGCCGGCCCCGACATCACCGTGTTCACGGCCGCGTCGGCCGCCATCGGCGCAGAGACCGTGCCGCCGTTGCCCTGCATGACCAGCAGGTCGCTCGCGAAGCCGCGCGACTTCAGTTCATCCGAGAGCGTCTTCAGGTAGCGATCGAGGATGGGCTGCACCGAGGCGTTCACTGCGGCGGTGACGCCGCGCTCGTACTCGCGGTACTCGGAGAGGATCGCGTGGCCCGCGGTCACGTAGCGGCTCGGCCAGATTTCGCGCGCGATCTCGAGGGCGCGCCGCTCGTGCGCCGGGTTGATGTAGCTGTGCAGAAAATGGATGACGAGCGATTCGCACCCCGCCGCCGCGAGCCGCTCGACGGCTTCACGGACGGCGCGTTCGTCCAGCGGAGTGACGATCTCGCCTTCGGCGTCCATGCGCTCCGCGACCTCGAGGCGCAGCTCCCGCGGAATCAGCGGCTCGAACCAGCCGCGCAGCCCGTAGGCGTTCGGGCGCGTGCGCCGCCCGAGTTCCAGCACGTCGCGGAAGCCGCGCGTCGTGACGAGGCCCGTGCGCGCAAGCTTGCGCTCGAGCAGCGCGTTGGTGGTGGTCGTCGTGCCGTGCACGATGAGGGCGAGGCGGCTCAGCGCGACGCGCGCCTCCTCCAGCGCGCGCAGCACGCCGAACGCCTGGTTTTCGATCGTGGTCGGCACTTTCGCCAGCCGCACTTCCCCGGTGACCGGGTCGAGCGCAATCAGGTCCGTGAAGGTGCCGCCGACGTCTGCGCCTGCAATCCAGCTCATGACGGGCGATCATAAAGCACGCGCGCGCGGCGCACGAACGGGCCGAGGACGAGCGGTGCGAAATACATCGGGATCTGCGCCAGGCCGACGTAGAGCGAGAACTCGGGACCCGCGGTGCCGCCGGTCACCGCCAGCATCAGGCCCATGTTGCGGTTGCCGCTGCAGATGGCCGCGCTGAAGGCGGCATGTGCCCCCGCCCAGCGGAACGCCGCGTAGCCGGCGAGGTGCAGGACCACCGTGGCGACGCAGGCGGCGGCGACCAGGGTGCCGATGGTCTGCGGGTCGGCGAGCAGCCGTGCCGTGACGCCATCCATGACGCCGATGGCGAAGACGACGAGCAGCACCACGTTCAGGCTGCCGAGCAGATCGTCGTGGCGCGCGAGGCGCTGCGGCCCCAACGCGCCGCGGACGACGGCAGCGATCGCGAAGGGGGCGGCGACGAGCAGCGTCACGCGCAGAAAGAACGCGGCGAGATCCACCTGCAGGCCCGGCACGGCCAGCCAGCCGACCAGCGGCGTGAGGCTGACCGGCAGGAGCAGCGTGGTCGCGACGGTGCCGAGGATCGCCGCCGCGCCGTCGAGCCCGAGGATCATCGCGAACACCGCGGCCGAGCCGATGGGCGGCGCTGCGGCCTGGAGCGTGAGGCAGAGCGCAACGACTGCGGGAATGCCGGACAGCGCGCAGACCGCCCACATGACCGCGGGGGAAACCACCAGCTGCCAGCCGATGAGCGGCAGCGCGAAGCGCGGCCGCCGGATGCCTTCGCGCAGGCGCCGCCAGTCGAGGCGCAGCAGCGCGGCGGCGAGCGTGCCGACCACGGCCGCGGTGAGCGCGGGGCGAAAGAGCGCCGCGAGATCGGGAAGCACGATGCCCGCGAACACGCCCCCCGCGAGCGCGAGCCGCGCGTGGGCGCCGGGCAGGACGAGCACTTGGCGAAGCCTCACGCGGCGCCCAGGGTTCGCTAGACGGAAAGGTACTGCTCGCGCACGGCGTCGTTCTTCTCCAGTTCGGCCATGGTGCCCGCATAGCGCACGTGGCCTTTCTCGACGACGTAGGCGCGATCGCCGACGAGGTGCGCAAAGCGCAGATTCTGCTCGCAGAGCAGCACGCAAAGGCCTTCCTTCTTCAGGGCGAGGATGGTCTGCGCCATCTGGTCGACGATCACCGGCGCGAGCCCTTCGGACGGCTCGTCCAGCAGCACGGCGCGCGGATTGCCCATGAGGGTGCGCGCGATCGTCAGCATCTGCTGCTCGCCGCCCGACATGCGGCCGCCGAGGCGCTCGGGCATGCGGCCCAGGTTCGGAAACAGTGCGAACAGCCGCTCCGGCGTCCAATGCGGCGCGCCCGCGCGCGGCTCCTGCCGGCCCACCTCGAGGTTTTCCATCACGCTGAGGTCCGTGAAGATGCGCCGGTCCTCCGGCACGTAACCGAGTCCCAGCCGGGCGATGCGGTAGGGCGGCAGCCGGTCGATGCGCTGGCCGTCGAACCGCACTTCGCCGGCGCGTGTGCGGAGCAGACCCATCACCGTTTTCAGCGTCGTGGACTTCCCCGCGCCGTTGCGACCGAGGAGGACGACGACTTCCCCCGGCTTCGCCTCGAGCGACAGCTCGAAGAGAATCTGCGCCCGGCCGTAGCCCGCGCTCAGTGCGCGCAACTCAAGCATAGGACCCCAGGTAGACCTCGCGCACCGCCGCGTCGGCGCGCACCTCCTGCGGCGAGCCGTTGGCGATGAGCTCGCCGCCCGACAGCACGGCAATGCGGTCGGCGTGGCGGAACACCACGTCCATGTCGTGCTCCGTGAAGAGCACGGCGATCCCCGAGCCGCGCGCGAGATCCGCGGCCAGCTGCATCAAGTCGCTGCGCTCGGCGGGGGCCATGCCGGCCGTCGGCTCGTCCATGAGCAGCAGCCGCGGCTGGTGCGCCAGCGCCACGGCGAGCTCGACGCGCTTCAGGTCGCCGTAGGCGAGCACCGCGCACGGCCGGTCCGCCTGGTCGCGCATGTGCACGCGTGCGAGCAGCGCGTCGGCCTCGTCGACGTGCTGCCGCCGGGCGAGCGAGAACACGGAGGCGAGACGGCGGTGGTGCGAGAGCAGCGCCATCTGCACGTTCTCGCGCACCGTCATCGAGGCGAATGTCGCCGTGATCTGGAAGGTGCGGCCCACGCCGCGGCGCCAGATCTTGCGCGGCGCGAGACCGAGCAGGCTCTCGCCGAGGAACTCCACTTCGCCGGCATCGGGCGGCAGCTGGCCGTTGACGAGGTTGAAGCAGGTCGTCTTGCCCGCGCCGTTGGGTCCGATGAGCGCGAGCAACTCGCCCGCGGCGATCGTGAAACTGACCTGGCGTACGGCCTGCACGCCGCCGAACGCCTTGGAGAGCGCGCGCACGGCAAGGACGGTCATGCGGCGCTCCGGCGGCGCAGGAAACCGGTCAGTCCCTGCGGGAACGCGAGCACGAGCAGCAGGACCACGCCGCCGATCACCGCACGCCAGTAGTCGATGCCGCGCGCCACCGCGTCCTGCAGCCACGTGAACAGCGCGGCGCCCCAGAGCGGGCCGGTCAGGGTCTGGATGCCGCCGAGCAGCACCATCACGAGGCCGTCCACCGAGCGCGGCACGGAAAGCGATTCGGGCGAGATCGAGCCCTTGGAGAACGCATACAGCGCGCCGGCGACGCCGGCGAACAGGCCTGCCAGCGAGAACGCCGCCCACTGCAGGCCTCGCACGTCGATGCCGATGGCGTCGGCGCGCAGCGGCGAATCGCGTCCGGCGCGCAGCGCGTAGCCGAACGGCGAGTACAGCGCGCGCCAGAGCAGCGCGACGCCGCCGGCCGAGAGCGCCAGCGTGACGTAGTAATAGGCGGTCTTCGAGGACAGCCACGGCGCGGGCCAGATGCCGATGAGGCCGTTGGAGCCTCCGGTGAACGCGTCCCACTGGAAGACCACCGACCAGGCGATCTGCGCGAACGCCAGCGTGAGCATGGCGAGGTACACGCCCGACAGGCGCACGCAGAACCAGCCGAAGAGGACCGCGCCAAGCCCGCCAGCGAGCGGTCCCAGCAGCAGCGACAGCTCCATCGGCAGGCCGCCCCGCACGAGGAGCAGCCCGGCGCCATACGCGCCCAGACCGAAGTAGGCCGCGTGCCCGAACGAGTGCAGCCCTGCCGGACCCATGATGAAGTGCAGGCTGACGGCGAAGAGCGCGAAGACGAGCACGTCGGTGAGAAGCACGAGCGTGTAGCCGGCCGACAGCGCGGGCACCAGCGCCAGCGCGCCGCACAGGGCGAGGAGCGCGCCGATCGCGGCGGGCGACGGCGCCTCGAGCGGCGGCTCGGCGCCGCCGGCGCCGCGCGCCGGCGCGGGCACTCGCCCGAGCAGCCCCCAGGGCCGGAGCACGAGCACCACCGCCATGACGATGAATTCGACGACCAGCGTGAGTTGCGAAAAACCGAGGCCGATGCAGAACGCCTTGATCTCCGCGATGAGCAGCGCGGCGACGAACGCGCCGCCGATGGAGCCCAGACCGCCGACGACGACCACGACGAATGCGTCGGAGACGACCGACAGGTCGATGAGCAGCGTGGCGGGCTCGCGCGGAATCTGCAGCGCACCGCCCAGGCCGGCGAGCAGCGCGCCGAGCGCGAACACGCCGGTGAACAGCCATTTCTGGTTGACGCCCAGCGCGCCGGCCATCTCGCGGTCCTGCGTCGCGGCGCGCACCAGCGTGCCCCAGCGCGTGCGCGTCAGCAGGAGCCACAAGGCGCCGAGCACCAGCGGACCGAAGCCGATGAGGAAGAGCTCGTACTCGGGAAACGGCCGTCCGGCAATTTCCACGGCGCCGGAGAAGCCGGGCGCACGCGGCCCGAGCATGTCCTCCGGCCCCCATTGCCAGAGGGTGAAGTCCTTGACGATGAGCACCAGGGCGAACGTGGCGAGCAGCTGCAGCAACTCGGGCGCGCCGTAGATCCGGCGCAGCAGGGCAATTTCGACCCCGGCGCCGAACACCGCCACGGCCAGCGCGGCAATCGGCACGCTCCACCAGAAGCCGAGCGGTTCGGCCGCCCAGACGGCGACGTACATGCCGAGCATGTACAGCGACCCGTGCGCGAAGTTGATGATCCGAGTGACCCCAAAGATCAGCGACAGTCCAGCGGCCACCAGAAACAGGGTGCTCGCCCCGGCCAGGCCATTAAGGAATTGGATTAGAACTGACGAATAAGTCATTGTTTATAGAAAAAGAAACGCCGGGAAATTCCCGGCGCCGATGCGCGCTCAGAGTCGGTCTGGAGGGCCGGGGTCAGAGCCTGCCCCGAGGAGCGCAGGCTCCGGCCCGAGGGCCTCGCTACTCCTTGCGCAGCGCGCGCACCTCCTCGAACGTCGGCAGGAACAGGGCCCCGTCGGCGTATCGCCAGTTCACCATGACCCCTTTGCCCTGTTTCTTGGCCAGCCGGCCGACGTAGGCCCCCATCGTCGACTGGTTGTCGATCGGCCGCCAGACGATCGGGCCGATCGGGGTATCCATTTCCATGCCTTTCATCGCGGCGATCATCTTCTCGGTATCCGTGCCGCCCGCGCGCTTGAGCATGTTGGCGACCGTGTACAGCGTCGAATAGCCGACCACCGACCCCAGGCGCGGATAGTCCTTCCACTTCGCCTGATAGGCCGCGAGGAACTTCTGGTGCGCCGGGGTCTTGATCTCGTTCCACGGATAGCCCGTCACGTACCAGCCGTCGGGCGTTTCGTCCTTCAGCGGATCGAGATACTCCGGCTCCCCGGCGAGCAGGTTGAAGACCGGGCGGTCCTTGAACAGGCCGCGCAGATTGCCTTCGCGCACGAACTTCTGCAGGTCGGCGCCAAACAGCGAGGAAAAGATCGCGTCCGGCTTCGCATCGATCAGCGCCTGCACGACCGCGCCGGCGTCGATCTTGTTCAGCGCCGGCGCCTGCTCGCCGACGAACTGCGCGTCCGGCTGCGCCTTGGACAGCAGCTTCTTGAACGAGGCCGTTGCCGACTGGCCGTACTCGTAGTTCGGATAGACGATCGCCCAGCGCTGCTTCTTCAGCTTCGCGGCATCCGGCACGAGCATCGCGACCTGCATGTAGGTCGACGGGCGGATGCGGAACGTGTAGCGGTTGCCGTTCTCCCAGACGATCTTGTCGGTCAGCGGCTCCGCGGCGACGAACACCACCTTGCGCTGATTGGCCAGATTCGACACGGCCAGCCCGATGTGCGAGGCGAACGTGCCCATGAGCACGGAGACGTTTTCGCGCGACAGCAGCTCCTCCGCGGTGCGCACGGCGTCGCCCGGATTGCCGCCGTCCTCGCGCGACACGACCTCGAGCTTGCGGCCGTTGATGCCGCCCGCCTTGTTGATTTCCTCGAGCGCCAGCTCCCAGCCTTTCTTGTACGGTTCGAGAAAGGCGGGGAACAGTTTGTAGCTGTTCATCTCGCCCACCTTGATCGTCTGTGCCTGCGCGAGCGGCGCGGCACTGAACGCCACGGCAAGCGAAGCGACCCCCAGCAAAGCCCTGCGACGCGTCATCATGGTCATGCGCTCCTCCCTGTGAATTCGAGTCCCGGCGCGATCGCGCGGACCGGCGCAAACGCGGTGTCGGTTAGCTTATCGCATCCGGCCCGCGCGGGCAGCCCGACGACCCGCGTCGCGCCCTGCAGCGCGAGCAGCGCCGATTGGATCAGCCCGTTGCGCCGCATCGCGGCCGCGGCGTCGACGCCGCGCTGCAACGCGGCCGCGACGTCGTCCTGCGGCAGCGGCCCGACGGCTACGGTGACGAGCCTCGCGCCGAGGTCGCTGTCGTGCTTGACGTCACAGGCCGGCAATCGCCGGATGGCCGGATGCTCCGTATCGACGGCATTGGCAATCAGCGTCGCGGCGGCATCCGCGGCCGCCGCATCCGCGGCGACCACGGTCACCGCGTCCGCAATGCCGAGGGACTGGGAGCGGCCTTTCCAGCCCGAGGTCGCCAGCCCGCACGGACGGTCGATCGCCACGGCGGCGCCCAACGCCCCATCGATGGGATCGTGCGCAATGCCCGCGCTGAACGATTCTCCCGGAGCGACCCAGACCGCGATGTCGCCGCCGTCGTTCACGTACGCGCTGCGCAGGTTGCGCCCGACACGCAGCGCATCCAGCACTTCGTCCGCGACGCTTCCCGCGACGGCTGCCATCGGCGTCACGAACTGCCCGCGATGCGGCCAGCACGCCGCGATCATGCGTCGCGCCACCGGTTCTTTCGCGAGCGGGTAGGCCTCGCCCANNGGGCGCGCGCAGCAGAGCCAATTCCGCCACCAGGGCGTCGAGGATCGGGCGAAATCGCGCCCACGCCTGGGCGTACGCGGCGCGCACCTCGTCCGGCGCGCCACGCGCCTCGAGGACGAGATCGATGGGCCCGTGCTGAAAGTGCTGCCGCCCGCCCGGCAGCAGGTTGCGTCGGGCGCCCCTCACGGCGAGCGCACCGGCCACGGATTCCCCGGCCTCCAGGGTTCGGGCTTGAAGCGCGTCCTGCGAAGCGCTTCCTGAAGCGGCACGACGCGATCGAGATGCCCCCCGATCGCGGCGTAGGTCTGCAGCGGCAGCGTGAATTCGATCGGCAGCACGAGCGCCGGGGTCGGGACGTAGCCGAANNGTCGGCGCGCCGCCGCAAGTCACGTTGGTGACGAGGTCCTTCACGGAACGCGTCAGGCGCACGGGATTCTCCGTAACGCCCGCGCGCAGGCTGCCGCCCGCGCCGCCCATGAAGAGCACCGTACACAGGGCGGGTTCGCAGTTCTCCGCAATGCGCTCCACCACGGTGCGGATCGCGCCGGGCATCGGCGCCGGAGTCGGCACGAGCTTTTCGTCGAGCACGAACCACTCAGCGTCTTCCCCGGTCGTCGACACCATGAGCAGCCGCAGGCCGGGCCACGCCGTCGCGGGGTCGATGCGCTCGATGATCGACAGCGGATCCGTGACCGTCGTGCCGCCCCAGCCGAGCCCCGGTTCCGCGACCTTGAAATAGCGGCCCGGCGTGGACTTGCGGCCGCGGATGCGGATGCCGGCGGGGCGCATGCCGAGGAACTTGCCGGCCTGGTGCTCGGTGAGCACGCCCGTGATGTGGTCGTCGACGACGATCACCTCGTCCGCGTGGCCGTGCCACTGGCGCGCGAAGATGCCGATCGTCGCGCTGCCGCAGCCGACGCGCATGCGCTCCTCGCGCTCGCCGTTGACCACGGGCGCCGCGCCCGCCTGCACGATCACGGTCGCACCGTCGTCGATGCGCAGCTCCACCGCTTCCTTGTTGGCGAGACGGAGCAGGGCGTCGCAGGTGACGTTGCCTTCCTTCTTGGACCCGCCCGTAAGGTGCCGCACGCCGCCGAGCGAAAGCATCTGCGAGCCGTACTCGGCGGTCGTAACGTGCCCGACCTGTTCGCCGCCGGCGCGCACCGCGCTTTGCTCCGCGCCGAGGTAGCGATCGGTGTCGATCTTCAGCTTCAGTCCGCAGTAGCTGAAGATGCCCTCGGTCACCACCGTCACCATGTCGACGCCTTCGTACTGCGACGAAACGATGAACGGTGCGGGCTTGTAGTCGGGATACGTGGTCGTCGCGCCGATCCCGGTGACGAACGTATTGGACGCCGAGATCAGGCTGCCGTCCCAGGGCTGGTCCGGATCGAGAAACGGCACCGCGGGCGCGCCGCGCTGCATCACCAGCAACGGGTCGAGGCGCGCCAGGCGGCCGTCCTCGTTGGCATAGCGGTCGCAGGCGCCGGTCTGGCCGCGACGGATGCGGCAGAGCACCGGGCAGGCATCGCAGCGCACGATGTCGCCGGTCAGCGGCTCGGCGGCTTCGGGGGCGTCTTCAGGATCTCGCACGCAGGAGTTCCGCTTTCAGTCGATGGGGAAGCGCCGGCACGCGGCGCATGCGGATGCCGGTCGCATGGTGAATCGCGCCAAGAATGGCGGGCGCCGTGGGAATCAGCCCCGGTTCGCCGACGCCCTTGGCGCCGAACGGCCCGAGCGGCTCCGCATCCTCGACGAGAATCGTCTCCATGCGCGGCACGTCGCCCGCCGTCGGGATGAGGTAGTCGTGCAGGTTCTCGCTGCGCCCCGGCAAGTATTCCTCCAGGAGGGCGAGCCCCAGGCCCTGGATCGCGCCGCCGTGGATCTGGCCCTCGACCTGCGTGGGGTTGATCGCGCGCCCCACGTCGTGCGCGGCAACGAGGCGCAGCACGCGCGTCGTCGCGAGCTCGAGATCGACTTCCACGACGGCGATCTGCGCCGCGAACGCATACGTCGCGTACGGCACGCCCTGTCCGTCCGCGTCCTGCGGCTGCGTCGGCGGATCGAACGTGCCCTCGCCGACGAGATCGCGCGTCAACCGCAGGCGATGCGTGATGCCGTCGCGGCGAAACACGAGGGTCCGGCCTTCCAGCGCGAGGCGGAAATGGCGATCGCGCCAGGCGTCCGCGGGCGCGCCGGCCCGCTCGAACAGCCGGCGCCGCAGATCGAGCGCCGCGAGTTCGGCGGCCTTCCCGGACACGAAGGTCTGCCGCGACGCCGACGTCTTGCCCGCGTCGGCCGTGCGCGCGGTGTCGCCGACGACGAGGCGAAACTGCGACATCGGCAGGCCGAGCGCATCGGCCGCGATCTGCGTCAGGATCGTGCTCGATCCCTGGCCGATGTCGACCGCGCCGCTGAGCAGCGTCAGCGTGCCGTCGCGCGCAAGGCGCAGATGGATCGTCGACGGATTCGACAGCGAGGTGTTGCCGATGCCGTACCACATGCAGCCGATCCCGGCGCCGCGCCGGTGCGTCGCCTGACGTGCGTTGAACGCGTCGCACTCGGCGCGCAGGCGGCGCCAATGCGGCTCCAGCGCGTCGAGGCATTCGCACAGCCCGCTGGAGTGCTCGAGCAACTGGCCGGTCGCGGTCCGGTCGCCCGCCTTCAACGCGTTGCGCCGCCGCAGGTCGAGAGGGTCGATATGCAACCGGTCGGCCAGCGCATCCATCAGCGCCTCGTGCGCGATCGCCACCTGCGGCACGCCGAAACCGCGAAACGCGCCCGAAGGCGGGCAATGGGTGAACACGGCGCGGCCGCGAGCGCGGACGTTGGGCACCGCGTAGGGTCCCGACGCGTGGATCGGCACGCGGGTCGCCACCGTGGGCCCCCAGCTTGCGTAGGCGCCCGTGTCGAACACCGCGTCCACGTCGCAGGCCTGCAGGCGGCCGTTCGCGTCGCAGCCAAAGCGTGCGTGAATGCGCGCCGGATGCCGCTTGGTGGTCGACGCCATGCTCTCCGGGCGGGTGTACACGCAGGCGGCGGGCCGCGAGGTCAGCCAGGCGGCGAGGGCCACCAGCGGCTGCACCGACAGGTCGAGCTTGCCGCCAAAGCCGCCGCCGCAGGCGCTCGGCACGATGCGCACGCGCTCCGGGGGCAGCCTGAGAATCAGCGCGACTTCGTCGCGGTCCATGTACGGCGTCTGCGTCGTGACGTGAATCTCGATGCCGGCCTGCCGGCCGCGCCCCACGCGTCGCGCCCAGCCCGCCTCCGGCTCGATGTAGGCGTGCTCGACGAAGCCCGTCTCGAAATCGTCCTCGACGACGACGGCGCACGCGCCGAACGCCGCATCGACGTCGCCCTTGCGCACCGAGCCGTCGAGCAGCAGGTTGTCCGGCTTCCCGGGTTGCACCGGATGCGCGCGCGGCGCCATCGCGGCATCCACGCCGATCACCGCCGGCAGGGGTTCCCACTTGACGGGAAACGTCTCGGTGTCGAGCGCCTCGATCGCCGCCCGCGTCCCGACGATCGCGGCGACCGCCTCGCCGCGAAAGCGCGCTTCCGCCACCGCCAGCACCGGCTGGTCCTTGATGTGCGGATAGATGCCGAACGCGTTCTGCGGCACGTCCTTCGCCGTCAGCACGCGCAGCAGTCCCGCATGACCGCGCACGAAACCGTTCAGGTCCCCGAAGTGGAAGCGCGCGCGCGCGTGCGGGGAGCGGATGACTCTCAGCCACAGCGCGTCGTGCGGAATGGCGTCCGCGCCGTAGCGCTCCGTGCCGTCGAGCTTGGCAAGGCCGTCCACCTTGCCGGCGCGCGCGCCGACCGCCTGTTCCGACTCCGGCGGCAGGGGCAGCACGGGACGGTGCGCGGCGTCGATCACCGCCTCGACGATCTTCTGGTAGCCCGTGCAGCGGCACAGCACGCCGCCGATCGCCTCTTCGACCTGCGCCGCCGTCGGCTGCGCCACCCTCGCCAGCAAGTCGCTCGCCGCCATCAGCATGCCCGGGCTGCAGATGCCGCATTGCGCGGCGCCGTGTTTCTGGAACGCGACCTGCAGGTCCGCGAGCCGATCGGCGCGCGCGAGTCCCTCGACCGTGACGACCTCGCGCCGCGCGGCCTGGCCGAGCGGCGTGAGGCACGCGCACACCTGCCGGCCGTCGAGCAGCACGGTGCAGGCGCCGCAGTCCCCCGCGTTGCAGCCGATCTTGGTGCCCTTCAGTCCGAATTCGTCGCGCAGCACGTCGGCGAGGCGCGTGATGGGCGGCGCGGCGGAACGCACGCGCCGGCCGTTCAACGTGAAGGCAATCCCGTCCAGCGAGCGGCGGCGNNGCGCGGCCGACGAGGGCGCGTTCCAGCAACGTCAGGCGGTGCGCCACGGGCGAGCATGCGCCCACGGCAACGCGGGCGCTGCGCACGACGCCCGATGCATGCTCCACCATCGCGGCGACCATCGCGATCGAGATCACCAGATACTTGCGCGCGCCGAGCTTCAAGAACCCGCTCAGCGCGCGATGCCGCGGCTTCGGCACGCGGATTGCACAAAGCAGCTCGTTCGGCGCCAGCACGGTCTGGCGCGGGCCGATGATGAATTGCTGCAGCGGCACGCTGCGCCTGCCGTCGACGGAGGCGAGCTCCACGCTGGCGTCGAGCGCCATCAGCGGCGGCACGCCGTCGGCGGCCGGGGAGGCATTGCACAGGTTGCCGGCCACGGTGCCGGCGTTCTGGATCTGCTGCCCGCCGACTTCGCGCGCCGCAAGCTGCAGCGCCCGGAACCACGGCGGCAACTTCGCGCTGCCGAGGTCGCTCCAGGTCGTCGTCGCGCCGATGCGCCAGTGGTCCGCGTGCTCCGCAACGCCGCGCAACTCGCGCAGCGCCGTCAGGTCGACGACGTCCTCGTTCAGCGGCTTGCCGACGCGGCCCGGATAGTAGTCGGTGCCGCCCGCGAGCACGCGCGGCCCGCCGGAGGCCACGAGTCTCAGCGCTTCTTCCAGCCGGGTCGGTCGGGCGTAGGCAGGCATGGGACGACCCCGGAACGCTAGCACAGCGCGCTAGGACACGAAAGCGCGCAGGCGCCGCAAGTCCGGCAGGCAGTGACGGATCCACTTGGCGCTCATCTTCTCGGCCAGGGAATTCTGCTTCAGCCGGTCGTTCAGCACCTTGAAGTCCACGCGGTCGAGCGGCTGGTCCTGGTTGNNGTTGATCGAGCCGATCGCGAAGTGTTTCGGCTTGAGGTGCGGCCGCAGCACCTCGTGGCGCGCGCGCGCCACGGCCGCCATCATGCGATCGGAGCCGATGGCGATGATGCGGTCCGCGTCCTCCATGCGGATGGCGACCGGCCCCAGGCGGCCTTCCGCATAGGCATCCATCGCCTGCACGATGTTGCCGACGAAGCTGCGGTCCTGCGCGCGGCCGGGGGCGAAGCCCGGCTCCTCGTCGCAGCACCACACGACGGCGTCGGCCGCGCGCTCGATGTCGTCCACCTTGTAGCGGTCGACGACCTTCTTGTAGCCGGCGAAGTAGAGCACCTTCGAGCCCGCGGCGCGAAACGCCTGGCCGATCGAGAAGAGCACCGCATTGCCCAGGCCGCCGCCGCAGAGCATCACGGTTTCCCCGCCGTGGATGTCGGTCGGCGTCCCCGTCGGGCCCATGAGCACCACCGGCTCCCCGGGCTGCAGCATCGCGCACAGGCTGCTCGAGCCGCCCATCTCGAGAACGATCGTGGACACGAGTCCCTGCGCCGCGTCCACCCACGCGCCGGTGAGCGCGAGCCCCTCCATCTGCAGTCGCGTGCCGGCCACCTGCGGCGCGAGCGATTCGTAGTTCTGCAGGCGATAGAACTGTCCCGGCTGGAATTTGCGTGCGGCAAGCGGCGCGCGCACGATCACCTCGATGATGGTCGGCGTGAGGCGGCGCACCGCATGCACCGTGGCACGCAGCGCATCCGCGAGTTCCGCGAAGAACTCGCCCGGCGGCACCGCGCGGGCGGGCGGTTTCGCCGCCAGGACGCGCGAAACCACGGGGTAGCCCTGCTTGGCCGAGCCCATGGCCTTGACGACGTTGCCGAAAAAGGACGGGTGCACGTCGCCGAAGAAACTCACGAACCGGCCGTCGTCCTGGCGCGACAACAGGACCTGCGGGCGTTGCGGCTTTGCCGCGGCGTGCTCGGGCTTCGCCGGCCGGCCGTCTTCGTCGCAGGCCGCGAAGTAGCGGCCGTCGAGCGAGAAGTGCGCTGCGTCCTCGCGCGCCAGCACCGTGTTGGGCTGCGTGCCCGCCGCGACGAACACGGTGCGCGCGGCCAGCCAGTGCTCGTCCCCGGAGGCGTGCCGGAAGCGCACGCCGCGCACCGCGCCGTAGTGATCGGTGTCGACGCGCAGCGGCGCGAGCGACTCGGCGAAGACGATGCCTTCCTCGAGCGCCTTCTCGACTTCCTCGTGGTTCAGCGTGTAGGAGGGGCTTTCCGAGAGCTGGCGCCGGTACGCGATCGTCACGCCGCCCCAGTGCTGCAGCAGCTCGGTGATCCGCGGCGCGTGATTCTCGCGCGCCGCCTCGCGACGCTCGCTGCGGATGGCGCGCGCATGCGCCAGGAACTCCTCGGCGATCTCGCGTTCCTGGTCGTCCCAGTCGGCGCGGATTGCGTCCTCGCCGATCGCCCGCGCAAGCGCCTCGTAGCGCGCCAGGAATTTCTCCACCTGCACCACGTAGTAGGCGAGCGACTCGGTCGCCGTGTCGATCGCCGTGAGGCCGCCGCCGATGACGACCGCGGGCAGGCGCAGCTGCATGTTGGCGATCGAATCGCGCTTGGCGGCGCCGGTGAGCTGCAGCGCCATGAGGAAATCGGACGCCGCGCGCACGCCGCGCGCCAGCCCGTTGGGAATGTCGAGGACCGTCGGCTTGCCCGCGCCGACGCAGAGCGCGACGTGGTCGAATCCCATGCGCCAGGCGTCCTCCAGCGTGATCGCGCCGCCGAAGCGCACGCCGCCGAACATCGCGAAACCGTCGCGACGCTCGAGCAGCAGGCGGATCAGGAGCAGGAAATTCTTGTCCCAGCGCACGGTGATGCCGTATTCCGCGACGCCGCCGAAGCCCGCCATGACGCGCTGCTCGAGCGGCTCGTAGGTGTCGAGCGCGTCGCGGATCGGCTGCAGCCCGGCAAACGCCTCGGGCAGCGGCTCGATCTTCAGGCCGTCGATGCCGACCACCGTGTGCCCGTCGTTCAGCAGGTGATGTGCGAGCGTGAAGCCCGCGGGCCCCAGGCCGACGACGAGGACCTTGCGCCCGGTCGCCTCGCGCGGCAGCGGGCGGCGCAGGTTGAGCGGATTCCAGCGCGTNNTTCATGCAGTCGTTGCAGATGCGGTGCCCGGTCGCGGCGAGCATCGGATTGTCGACGACGATCATCGCCAGCGCGGCGACGGCGAGGCCGCGCGTCTTGACGAGGTGGAACTCCGAGATCTTCTCTTCCAGCGGACAGCCTGCGAGGGTGACGCCGAGCGGAGATTTCCGGTAGGCGCCCGCGGCTTCGCCGGGGGCGGGCGGCTTGTCGCGCAGTCCCTTCGAGCAGGAGTCCTTGCCCTGCGCGTGGCACCAGATGCAGTAGTTCGCCTCGTCGAGCGCGCCGACGAGGTCCGTCCCGCCGTCGGTCAGCGCGAACCCCTCGCGCCGGCGCAGATGATCCACGGTGTGGCGCGCATAGCCGCGGGAGCCGTCGGTGCGCAGCGGCACCAGCCGCTGCACGTCCAACTTGCGCGGCACCTTGAACAGGATGCCGTGGCGGTGCTTGGCCTGCCCCTCGGGCGTCGTCACGGCCCAGGCGGCGTAGCGCGCGGCCAGCTCGAGCGACGCCGCATGGCCGGCCTCGTCCTTCTGCCACTCGGCGACGTGGCGCGCGAACGCGAGTTCCGTGAACGCCCCGCCGAACAGCGCGCGCAATTCGCGCTCCGCGGCGGCAGCGTCGAGCCGCGCGGCCTCCTCGGGCTTCACCTTGCCGAGCGCGCGGCGCTGCACGAACTGGCGCTTGACGGCGTACAGGGGGGCGAAGTTGTGGTGGCGCGCGCCAAGCGCCTGGGCCTCGGCTTCGATGCCGAACAGCCGGGCGATGAAGTCCTCGAGCGGTGCGGCGAGCGCGATCAGCAGCTCCGACTCGGCCTTGGCGGCGAGCGTCTCGGGCGCGGCGCGCGCGGCGCTCAGCCGCTGCGCGAGGCCGGGATCGGTTTCGGCGACCGATGCGCAGAAAGCGTCGTCGAGCCGCGCGAGTCCCGCGCGACCGTAGAGGTCCTTGAATTCCAGTCCGAAACGGAGCTGCATGGCGTCGGTGCCGAGGTGCGGGGGAGGTAGAATAAATATTTTTCCGTAGGAGAGCCAACATGCAAGTCAAAGACAGCGTATTCCTCGTGACGGGCGGCGCTTCCGGCCTCGGCGCCGCGACGGCGCGCATGGCCGCGCAGGGCGGCGCGCGGGTGGTGATCGCGGACATGCAGGCGGAAGCCGGCGCCAGGCTCGCCGGCGAGATCGGTGCGCAGTTCGTGAAGTGCGACGTGTCCTCCGAGGCCGACGGCAAGGCCGCCGTGGAGCGGGCGCTCAAGTCCTACGGCGGGCTGCACGTCCTGGTCAACTGCGCGGGCATCGCCACCGCGGAGCGCACGGTGGGCAAGGATGCGCCCCACAGTCTCGCCGCATTTGCCCGCATCATCAACGTGAACCTGATCGGCACCTTCAACATGATCCGCCTCGCGGCGCACGCCATGGCGCAGGCCGTGCCGAATGCCTCCGGGGAGCGCGGCGTGATCGTCAGCACCGCCTCCGTGGCGGCGTTCGACGGCCAGATCGGGCAGGCGGCCTACTCGGCCTCGAAAGGCGGCGTGGTGGGCATGACGCTGCCCATCGCGCGCGACTTGTCGCGCAGCGGAATCCGCGTCTGCACGATCGCGCCCGGCATCTTCGAGACGCCGATGCTCGCGGCGCTGCCCAAGGAGGCGCAGGACTCGCTGGGCAAGCAGGTGCCGTTTCCCTCGCGCCTGGGCCGGCCGGCGGAATATGCGCAGCTGGTGCGCGCCATCGTCGAGAACGAGATGCTCAACGCGGAGACGATTCGCCTCGACGGCGCGATTCGCATGGCGCCCAAGTGAACGCGGGGCAGGGGGCGCCCGGCGATGCCGATTGCGTGGCGCTGCGCCCCGCGGAATCGGCGTTCGTCGAGATCCGCGGGCTGCGTTATCACCTGCGCCGCTGGCGCGGCGATCCGCGGCGGCGCCTCGTGCTGCTGCACGGCTGGATGGACGTCTCCGCGTCGTTCCAGTTCCTGGTCGATGCGATGTCGCCGGACTGGGACATCGTCGCGCCCGACTGGCGCGGCTACGGCCTGACCGACTGGGGACGCTCGGACTGCTACTGGTTCCCCGACTATCTCGCCGATCTCGATGCGATCCTGGCGCACGTGCAGGCCGATGCGCCGGTCAACCTGATCGGCCACAGTCTCGGCGGCAACGTGGCTTCCCTGTACGCGGGGGTGCGTCCCGAGCGGGTCGCGCGCCTCGTCAATCTGGAAGGGTTCGGGCTGCCGCCCACGCGTCCGGAGCAGGCGCCGAAGCGCTACGCGCGCTGGCTCGACGAGTTGCGCGAGCGGCCCGGCCTGCGCCCGTACGGAAGCTTCGCCGATCTGGCCGAACGGCTGCGCAAGGGCAATCCCCGTCTGAGCCGGGCACGCGCCGATTTTCTCGCGCGGCACTGCGGGCGCCCGACGGACGACGGGCGGGTCGTCCTGCGCAGCGACCCGGCGCACAAGATCGTCAATCCGATGCTCTACCGCCTGGACGAAGTGCGCGCGGTCTGGCAGCAGGTCGCTGCGCCGACGCTGTGGGTGGACACGACGGAGACCGACAATCTCGGCCGCCTGAAGCTGACGCCCGAGCAGCACGCGGAACGCCGTGCGGCGTTCCGCGACCTCCGCTACGTCACCGTGCCCGATGCCGGCCACATGCTGCACCACGATCAGCCGGAGCGCGTGGCGCGCCTGATCGAAGAATTCCTGGGCGCGGCGCCCTGATCGCGTGGCGCAGTATTTCTCGATCCACCCCACGCATCCGCAGGCGCGGCTCGTCCAGCGGGCCGCGCAGATCGTGCGCGGCGGCGGGCTCATCGCCTATCCGACCGATTCCTGCTACGCGCTCGGCTGCCAGATCGGCGACGCCAAGGCGCTGGTGCGCATGCGCCGCGTGCGCGGCGTCGACGAGAAGCACCAGCTGACCCTCATCTGCCGGGACCTCTCCGAGATCGCGGCGTATGCGATCGTCGACAACGTGCAGTACCGGCTGTTGCGCGCGGCGACGCCCGGCGCGTACACGTTCATCCTGCGCGCGACGCGCGAGGTGCCGCGCCGCCTGCTGCATCCGCGCCGCAAGACCATCGGCGTGCGCGTGACGCAGCATCCGGTGGCGCGCGCGCTGCTCGCGGAACTCGGCGAGCCGATGCTGTCGGCGACGCTGGCGCTGCCCGGCGCGGCGGCGCCGCTCTCGGATCCCGCCGAGATCCGCGCGGCCCTCGAAGCGCAGCTCGACCTGGTGATCGACGCGGGCTCCTGCGGCTTGGATCCGACGACGGTCATCGATCTCACCGGCGAGGCGCCGGTGCTGGTCCGGCGCGGCAAGGGCGCGCTCGCGCCACTCGGCTTCGAGGCCGAGGGTTCGAGCGGGTCGGCGCCGCCCCTCTGATAAACTGCAGCGCCTTTTCCGCCTCCTCGATGGACTTCAGCCAGCTCGCCCAGACCCTCGCCATCTACGCGCTTCCCGTGCTGTTCGCGATCACGCTGCACGAGGCGGCGCACGGCTACGTGGCGCGGCACTTCGGCGACCTGACGGCGCACGCGCAAGGGCGGATCAGCCTCAACCCCGCCCGCCACGTCGATCTGGTCGGCACCATCGTCGTGCCGGTCCTGATTCTCACGCTGTCGAAGCTCGCGGGGGGCGCGGGGCTGCTGTTCGGCTGGGCGAAACCCGTGCCGGTGAACTACTCGGCGCTGCGCCGCCCGAAGCAGAACATGCTTTGGGTCGCCGCGGCCGGACCAGCGGCCAACCTGGCGATGGCGCTCGGCTGGTCGGCCGCCTACAAGGCGGCGCTGCTGCTGCCGGCGCACTATTTCACGCGGCCGATGCTGGAGATGTCCGAGGCGGGCATCCAGGTCAACCTCGTGCTGATGCTGCTTAATCTGCTGCCCATCCTGCCGCTCGACGGCGGGCGTATCCTCGCGAGCGTGCTGCCGGTGCGCGCGGCGTGGCAGTACGCGCGGCTCGAGCCGCTCGGCCTGCCGATCCTGCTGGTGCTCTTGTTCACGAACCTGCTCGGCGTGATCCTGGCGCCGCTCATGCAGGTGTCCTACCGCGTCATCGAGGCGATCTTTCAGATCTGAGCATGTTCGAAACCCGCGTCCTATCCGGCATGCGCCCCACGGGCGCGCTGCACCTCGGCCACCATCACGGCGTGCTGCGCAACTGGGTGCGCCTGCAGTCGGAGTATCCCTGCCTGTTCTTCGTCGCCGACTGGCATGCGCTGACCACCGACTACGAGAATCCCGGCGAGGTGTACAAGAACGGGCTCGACATGGTGATCGACTGGCTTGCCGCGGGCGTCGATCCGAGCCAGGCGACCCTGTTCGTGCAGTCGCAGGTGCCCGAGCACGCCGAGCTGCACCTGCTGCTGTCGATGATCGCGCCGCTCGGCTGGCTGGAGCGCGTGCCGACCTACAAGGATCAGCAGGAGAAGCTGGCCGACCGCGACCTCGCGACCTACGGGTTCCTCGGCTACCCGCTGCTGCAGTCGGCGGACATCCTCATCTACCGGGCGATGTACGTGCCGGTCGGCGAGGACCAGGTGCCGCACGTGGAATTCACGCGCGAGGTGGCGCGGCGCTTCAACCACCTGTACGGCCGCGACGCGGGCTTCGAGGAGAAGGCGAAGGCCGCGGCCAAGCGGATGGGGGCGAAGAAGGTCCGGCTGTGGAACGAGTTGCGCAAGAAGTTTCTCGAGCAGGGCGATGCCGAGGCGCTGAAGCGCGCGCAGGCGCTGCTTGACGAGCAGCAGAACCTGTCGCGCGGCGATCGCGAGCGCCTGTACGGCTGGCTCGAGGGCAGCGGCAAGCGCATTCTCGTCGAGCCCGAGGCGCTGCTGACGGCCGCCGCGCGCATGCCGGGGCTCGATGGCCAGAAGATGTCCAAGTCGTATGGCAATTCGATCGCGCTGCGCGAGGAGCCGGAGGCCGTCACTCGCAAGATCCGCACCATGCCGACGGACCCGGCGCGCGTGAAGCGCACGGATCCGGGGAATCCCGACAAGTGTCCGGTGTGGCAGCTGCACCAGGTGTACAGCGACGACGCCCGGCGCGACTGGGTGAAGCAGGGCTGCACGACGGCGGGCATCGGCTGCCTGGAGTGCAAGCAGCCGGTGATCGACGGCGTGCTCGCCGAGCTGGCGCCGATGCGCGAGCGGGCGCAGGCGTACCTCGACGACCCGACGCTGGTGAAGAACATCCTCGCCGACGGGTGCGACAAGGCGCGCCGCCTCGCGGGCGAGACGATGCGTGACGTGCGCGAAGCCATGGGGCTGCTCTACGCGTGAGCGAGACCGCGGCCCTGCCGGTGGCGAGGATCTACGGCGAGCCGCTCGTCGAGCTGCCGAGCGACCTGTACATCCCGCCCGATGCGCTCGAGGTCATGCTCGAGGCGTTCCAGGGCCCGCTCGACCTGCTGCTGTATCTGATCCGCAAGCAGAACCTCGACATCCTGGACATCGCCATGGCGCCGCTGACGCGCCAGTACCTCGAATACGTGGACATCATGCGCACGCGGAACCTGGAGCTGGCCGCGGAGTACCTGGTGATGGCGGCGATGCTCATGGAGATCAAGTCGCGCATGCTGCTGCCGCGGCCGCCCGCGGTGCAGGCGGAGGAGGAGGACCCGCGCGCCGAGCTGGTCCGCCGCCTGCTCGAGTACGAGCAGATGAAGCAGGCCGCGCACCGGCTCGACGCGCTGCCGCAGTCCGGGCGCGACGTCTTTCCCATCGGCGTGTTCATCGAGCGCGCCGCGGAGCGCCTGCCGGAGGTGCGCACCGCGGACCTGGTCGAAGCGTGGCGCGCGCTGCTGTACCGCGCGCGCCTGTCGGCGCACCATCACATCACCCGCGAAGAACTGTCGGTGCGCGCGCACATGAGCCTGGTCCTGCGCAGGCTGCAGGAGCACCGGGTGCTGGAATTCGCCGAGCTGTTCGATCCGGCCCGCGGCGTGGCCGTGCTCGTGGTGACGCTGCTCGCGCTGCTCGAGCTGGCGCGCGAGTCGCTCATCGACATCACGCAATCCGAGAGCTATGCCCCCATCTATGTCCGACTTGCCCGTCCTGCAGCCCACTGACGCCAAGCGCATCCTCGAGGGCGCGCTGCTGGCCGCCCAGGAGCCGGTGACGCTCGCGGATCTGAGGCGCCTGTTCGACGAGGACCTCGGCGCCGACACGCTGCGCCGGCTGCTCGAGGAGCTGCGCGAGGAGTGGAGCGAACGCAGCGTCGAGCTGGTCAGCCTCGCCAGCGGATGGCGCTTCCAGACGCGGCGCGAATTCCTGCCGTTCATGGAGCGGCTGCGCCACGAGCGCCCGCCGCGCTATTCGCGCGCCGTGATGGAAACGCTGGCGATCATCGCCTACCGCCAGCCGGTGACGCGCGGCGACATCGAGGATCTGCGCGGCGTGTCGGTCTCGGCGTCGATCATCCAGACGCTCGAGGCGCGCGGCTGGATCGACGTGGTCGGGCACCGCGAGACGCCGGGACGCCCCGCGCTGTACGCCACCACCAAGGCTTTTCTCGACGATCTCGGGCTGCGCTCGCTGGAAGAGCTGCCGCCGCTCGAGGAAATTGCGAAGACGGTCACGCTTGAGCCCGCCACCGAACCGCAAGCCCTTCCGCAAGCCGAATCCGCCGCTGCGCCCCAGTCCCCCGACAGCGCGCCCGGCGAATCCTGATCCGCGCGGCGAGCGGCTGCAGAAGCTGCTCGCGGCGGCGGGCATGGGCTCGCGCCGTGAAATCGAGGGCTGGATCGCCGCGGGACGGGTCGCGGTCGACGGGCGCGTCGCGCAGCTCGGCGATCGGGCGCTTCCCGGTGCGCCCATCACGCTGGACGGCGCCCCGCTGCGCCTGCGTGTCGCGACCGCGGCGCCGCGCGTCATTGCGTATCACAAGCCCGAGGGGGAGCTCGTCACGCGCAGCGATCCGCAAGGCCGGGCATCGGTATTTGCGCGCCTGCCNNGCGGGCCTGCTGCTGTTCACGAATTCGGGCGATCTCGCCAACCGGCTCATGCATCCCCGGCACGCGGTGCCGAGGGTCTACCTCGCGCGCGTGCTCGGCGAACTGGGCCCGTCGGCGCAAACGCGGCTGCGCGAGGGCGTCGAGCTGGAGGAGGGGGTGCAGGCGCGCTTCGATCGGCTGGAGGCCACCGGAAAGACTTCGGGCGCAAACCGCTGGTACCGCGTGACCCTGCACGAAGGTCGCAACCGCGAGGTGCGCCGCCTGTTCGAAGCCGTCGGCTGCCGCGTCAGCCGCCTGCGCCGCATCGCTTTCGGCAGCGTCGAATTGCCGCGCGACCTCGACGCCGGGCAGTGGTTCGAGCTCAAGCCCCGCGAGATCCACCAGCTTCTCGAATCCTCGGGGGGCGAAACGTTGTCCGGCTAGCGAAAAGCTGTTAAACTTCAAACGGTTTGGGATGGGCTTCGGCCCATTTTTTGTTTGTAGCGCCGGAAGGGCCAATGACGACCCTCGCAGAGGTCCTGGAAGCCACCGTTCAAGGGATGGGCTATGAGCTGGTCGACACCCAGGTGTCGAACCGCGGCCGCCTGGTGCGGATCTTCCTCGACAAGCCGGGCGGCATCACCGTCGACGACTGTGCCGACGTGACCCGCCAGCTGCAGCGCGTGTTCACCGTAGAAGGCATCGACTACGACCGCCTCGAGGTGTCGTCGCCAGGGCTGGACCGGCCTTTGCGCGGCACGCGGGACTTCGCGCGGTTCGCGGGCAGCGTGGCGGAGGTGCGCATGCGGGCGCCGGACGACGCGGGGCGGCGGCGATTCACCGGCCGCATCGTTGCCGTCGGCGAAGGCGAGATCACCCTCGAGGTCGAGGGGCGGCCCGTGGCGCTGTCGCTGGAAGGCGTGGACCGGGCGCGACTGGTTCCGGACGTTTGAACTGAGGATGGATTGATGAGCCGAGAAATACTGCTGCTGGTGGACGCGCTGGCGCGCGAGAAGAACGTCAACCGCGACGTCGTCTTCGGCGCGCTCGAGCTGGCGCTGGCGTCCGCGACGAAGAAGCGTTTCACCGAGGACGTCGACGTGCGCGTGGCGATCGACCGCAACACCGGCAACTACGATTCCTTCCGTCGCTGGAAGGTGGTGCCCGACGAGCTGGTCGAGCTGCCCGCCTCGCAGATCCCGATCAGCGAGGCGAAGGCGCGCAACGCCGACATCCAGCTCGACGAGTTCGTCGAGGATCCGCTCGAGCCGATCGAGTTCGGCCGCATCGGCGCGCAGGCCGCCAAGCAGGTCATCCTGCAGCGCATCCGCGATGCCGAGCGCGAGCAGATCCTCAACGACTTCCTCGGCCGGGGCGACGAGCTGGTGACCGGCACCATCAAGCGCATGGACCGCGGCAACGCGATCGTCGAGTCCGGGCGCCTGGAAGCCCTGCTGCCGCGCGAGGAAATGATCCCCAAGGAGAACCTGCGCTCCGGCGATCGCGTGCGCGCGTGGGTGAAGCGCATCGACCGGCAGGCGCGCGGGCCGCAGCTGATCCTGTCGCGCACCGCGCCGCAGTTCATCATGAAGCTGTTCGAGCTCGAGGTGCCCGAGATCGAGGAAGGGCTCCTGGAAATCAAGTCGGCGGCGCGCGATCCGGGGATCCGCGCGAAGATCGCCGTGCACACCAACGACAAGCGCATCGACCCGATCGGCACCTGCGTCGGCATGCGCGGCTCGNNGCCTCCGAGCTGACCGGCTGGACGATCAATCTCATGACCGAAGAGGAATCCACGCGCAAGCAGCAGGAAGAGAGCGGGCGCATCAAGGGCCTCTTCATGGAGAAGCTGGACGTCGACGAGGAGGTCGCCAACATCCTCATCCAGGAAGGCTTCTCCTCGCTGGAGGAGGTCGCCTACGTGCCGATCAACGAAATGATGGAGATCGACGCGTTCGACGAAGACACGGTCAACGAGCTGCGCAACCGCGCGCGCAGTGCGCTGCTGGTGCAGGCGATTGCCAGCGAAGAGAGTCTCGAGGGCGTGGATCCGGAGCTGCTCAAGCTGGAGGGCATGGACACGTCGCTCGCCGCCAAGCTCGCCGCCGGCGGGGTGAAGACCCGGGATGACCTCGCCGACCTCGCGGTCGACGAGCTGTCCGAGCTGAGCGGCATCGACGAGGAGCGCGCCAAGGGCCTGATCCTCGCGGCGCGCGCGCACTGGTTCACCGAAGAAACCGCGCCTGCAGCCGAGCCGGCACCGAAGGGAGCGTAGTCACCGTGGCACAGACCAGCGTCGCACAATTCGCGAGCGAACTGAAGGTTCCGCCCTCGGTCCTGCTCGAGCAGCTGCGCGCGGCGGGTGTCGAGAAGCGCGTGCCGGAAGACGTCCTCTCGGAACAGGACAAGTCGCGCCTGCTGGAATACCTGCGCCGCGCGCACGGGTCGTCGGAACCGAAGAACAAGATCACGCTGACGCGCAAGCAGACGAGCGAGATCAAGAAAGCGGATTCGATGACCGGCAAGTCGCGCACCATCCAGGTGGAAGTGCGCAAGAAGCGCGTCTTCGTGAAGCGCGATCCCTCCGACCTCGCCGCGCCGGAGGCGGCCGTGGCCGCGCCCGAGCTGCCGGCGGCGGCGCCGGAGCCGGCGCCCGCGCCCGCGCCGGCCCCCACGCCGCCCGCCGCGCCCGCCATCGACGCGCGCGAGCTTGCGCTGCGCCAGGAAGAGCAGCGCCGCCAGCAGCAGCTGGCCGAGATTCAGGAGAAGGAGCTGCGCGAGAAGCAGGAGCGCGAGCGCCGCGAGCAGGAGCAGAAGCAGACCGAGCGCGAGCAGCAGCAGCTCGCCGCCGCGGCCCTCGCGGCCGCCCCCGCCGCGCCCACCGAGGGCACGCTGCACGCCAAGCCGAAGAGCGACGAGGGCAAGGGCGACAAGAAGGCGAAGAAGGCCAAGCCGACGACGATTCTCAAGGACGACTCGGCGCGGCGCCGCACGATCAAGACGCGCGGCGACCTCGGCGGCGGCGTCGCGGGCTGGCACACCCGCGCGGGTTCGCGTCACCGCCCGGCGCCGGCGGCGAGCGAGGGCTCCACGTTCGTCGCGCCCACCGAGCCGGTGGTGCGCGAGATCGCCGTGCCCGAGACCATCACCGTGGGCGAGCTCGCCCACCGCATGGCGGTGAAGGCGGCGGAGGTGATCAAGGTGCTCATGAAGCTCGGCTCCATGGTCACGATCAACCAGGTGCTCGATCAGGAGACCGCGATGATCGTGGTCGAGGAAATGGGCCACAAGGCGAAGCCCGCCAAGCTCGACGATCCGGAGGCCTACCTGGTCGAGACGCCGGACACGTCCACCGTCGAGCTGCAGACGCGGCCGCCGGTGGTCACGGTGATGGGCCACGTCGANNTGGCGGTCAACAAGATCGACAAGCACGAGGCCAACCCGGAGCGCGTGAAGCAGGAGTTGCTGGCGCACGGCGTGGTGCCGGAAGAATTCGGCGGCGACTCGCCCCTGGTGCCGGTGTCGGCGAAGACGGGTCAGGGCATCGACAACCTGCTGGAGCAGGTCCTCCTGCAGGCGGAAGTCAAGGAGCTGCGCGCGGCGGTGGACGCGCCGGCCAAGGGCGTGGTGATCGAGGCCCGCCTGGACAAGGGGCGTGGTCCCGTGGCGACGGTGCTGGTGCAGTCCGGCACGCTGCGGCGCGGCGACGTCGTGCTGACCGGTGCGGTGTACGGCCGCGTGCGCGCCATGCTGGACGAGGCGGGCAAGCCGGTGCAGGCGGCGGGGCCGTCGATCCCGGTCGAGATCCAAGGCCTGTCCGACGTGCCGGTCGCGGGCGAGGAACTCGTCTCGCTCAGCGACGAGCGCAAGGCGCGCGAGATCGCGCTGTTCCGGCAAGGCAAGTTCCGCGACGTCAAGCTGGCCAAGCA